>JBGSVR010000595.1:0-6603 GCA_041752855.1 Thermosynechococcaceae cyanobacterium | reverse complement strand
GTGGGCATTGCGGTTATTTTAGGCGTGCGCTGGTGGCAGACGTCTTTACCGCTATTGCTGGTGGTACTCGCCACCTGTGGCTACCTCAGCTTTAACGCCGTGGGCGGCTTAACCCCTCAGGCCATTACCCAAATTTCGACTGTTGCCACTCGTTTCACTAATGCAGATCGAGCAGGTTCGCTCGCGTTTCGCTTAACCAATGAAGCCCAGCTTTCTGCCAAAGCGCGTCAGCAGCCCATCTTTGGGTGGGCTGGGTGGGGGCGTTCCCGACTTTATGATGAGCTGGGGAAAGATATTTCTGTAACAGACAGTCTATGGATTATTACCTTCGGCACCTTTGGCGCAGTTGGCCTAGTAAGTTGGATGGCAGCACTTCTCGCCCCCGTACTAGGGTTTGTGCTGCTGCGTTACCCTGCTAATACCTGGCTACACCCTCAGGTTTTGCCCGCCGCCGTCTTAGCGATTGGCCTTGTGCTGTATGTGATGGACTGTATGGTAAATGGGATGGTGAATCCCATCTATACTTTGATAGCAGGTGGCCTTGCGGGGCTGGTTGAGCGTCCAGGAATGCGCCCTTCTCCAAAAGAAAAGCTTCCAGATGTTTTTCCGCTGTACGTGAATTCAGAGGATGGAAAGTCTAGTTTGTACTAGGCTGATGACGCTGGGTACGTGAGCCGACGATATAGACAGTCAAAATCTTACGATCTGCACCCACAAGATTGTTGTAACAAACGGATTAGAGTCAAGGATATGGGGTTTATTCAGGCATCTCGTGGAACGCGAGATATTCTTCCCGATGAGGTGGTCTATTGGCAGCAGGTCGAAAAGATTGCCCGTGATCTGCTCCATAACGCTGCCTATCGTGAACTGCGAACGCCCATCTTTGAGCAAACCGATCTGTTTGAGCGTGGGATTGGGGAAGCCACAGATGTAGTGGGCAAGGAAATGTACAGCTTTTTGGATCGGGGCGATCGCTCTCTTACCCTGAGACCCGAGGGCACTGCCGGAGCAGTCCGCGCCTACATTGAGCACAAGCTCCACGCCCAAGGCGGCGTACAGCGCCTTTGGTATAAAGGGCCGATGTTTCGCTATGAGCGCCCTCAAGCAGGTCGCCAGCGCCAGTTTCATCAGCTTGGGGTTGAGGTGATCGGCAGCGCTGACCCTAGAGCAGATGCGGAAGTGATTGTGCTTGCGTCAGATCTTTTAAATGCCGTGGGCATTCATGACTGGACGCTCAGCCTTAACTCGGTGGGTACTAAAGCAGACCGCCTGCACTACCGAGAGGCATTGGTTGCCTACTTGCAGCCCTTTGCTGACGAACTAGACGCAGATTCTAAGGATCGACTCAACCGAAATCCCCTGCGGATTTTAGATAGTAAAGATGAAAAAACGATGGCGATCGCCAAGGGTGCCCCCAGCATCCTTGACTACCTAAGCGAAGCTTCCCAGGCTCACTTTGAGCGAGTAAAAGACCTGCTCCAGCGTCTCAAGATCCCTTTTGTCATCAATCCCTGCCTAGTGCGAGGGTTAGACTACTACACCCATACCGCCTTTGAATTTCAGATTGACACCCTCGGTGCCCAAAGTACCGTTTGTGGCGGTGGGCGCTACGACGGACTCATCTCCGAACTCGGTGGCCCTGATACGCCTGCCGTGGGCTGGGCGATTGGCCTAGAGCGCTTAGTATTGGTGATGCAGCAAAACCAGTCAGCAACACTTCAGGCAGGGGTCGACATCTACTGCGCCGCGCGTGGCGACGAAGCCGAAGCCCAATCGCTAGAAATCGCCCAGCGGCTGCGGCAGGTAGGACTTGCCGTTGAAATTGACCTCAGCGGCAGCGCCTTTGGCAAGCAGCTCAAGCGAGCAGACCGCAGCGGCGCAGCCTTGGGCCTCATCATCGGAGAAGAAGAGGCGAACAATCACACTGTGCAGCTCAAGTGGTTAACCTCTGGCGAACAGTCCACCCTGAGCCAATCTGAGCTATTTGATCAAGCTGCTTTGCTTCAGGAAAAAATTATGCTTTCTAAACCAGCCAAAAAGATATAAAGTACAACGAAGATTCAGCCGCGTTCTTCCCAATACGGTGGATTAATGGCTAAATCAGAATCTAGCCTTCTATCTAGGCAAAAGTGCGGCAGTCAGGAGAGGAAATTGAGCATTAACACTCATCATGTCCTTTTTGACACGTTCTATTTGCCCTTATGTTAAGTGTGTGAAGTGAGTACCGCAAATCATGGCTCAGTGGCAATTTCTAATTCAAAAAGAGGGAGATCAAGACTGGCTTCCCCTAGAATCACCTAACGTTGAGATTTTGGAAGGGCGCTACTATTTAATGGCGCAGGTTGATTGCCTCTCAACGCAGATTGAGGTTCAAATCCGTCATGAGTACGAGCTAGACGGTGTTCCTCAAGAAGTGACTCAGCGCAGACGGCAGCAGACCGATGCCCAAGGACTTTTGGAGCTATTTTCACTCACCTATCTACCGCCCGGACTGTGGGAACTCCAGTGTCAGGTCGCTAAATCTCAAAATTCAGCCGAGAATACGCCGCCCCAAAAGCTATTTCTCCAGGTTCTAGCCCAAGATTTTGAGCTTTTATCAGATTGGGACTGCCCAGAACCCACGTTTGATTCAGTTTTTCCAATAGAAGCCCTAGCGACGGCCGTTTCAGAACAGCCGTTAGCCGTAGCTTCAACTAAACCACCCAGAGTACCCGCACCCGTAGCCGTACGATTGCCTTCCATCCCGAAGGATATTTCGCCACTCCCGCTGCGTCTATCTAACCCACTTTCTCTGCCGCCTGTGCTTTACAGCTCGACTCATTCAGCCAATAAAGCGGCGATCCCCCAACTTCCGGCATTTTTGCCTAGCGGAAATCTATTAGGAACCTCTCTCACGAGCAATAATTTAAAGGCTCCCGTCTCCAAAGACGTGACGAATCCGCCCTTACCTTTTTTGCACCGCGTGGTTCAGCCCACAGATCGTCAAGAAGCCTATAAAGCGTTTGAGCCATTGGCACGACGCCAACGCTTTTTAAAGACGCTGAATACCCTGGCGCAAGAGTCGCTATCTTCCGATCTGTTGGCATTAAGGTAAGGTGGTTTTTCAGAAATTGCCTTGATACTAGAGCTTCGTGCTGTTTCACTTATTCAGCTTGCGCTTGAGCGCCTCTAGTTCTTCGTCCATTTCTAATTCCTTAAACTTTGCCTCTAAGGGGTCTAACCCCTCATAAATATTTTTTCTGGGTCGGGTGGTCGTCTCTTGCCAAGACTGAGGAGTCGGGGGAGACTGAGGGGGCTTGCTTTGAGCCTGCTGACGAATTTTGACCTGAAGATCCTGGCGGCGACTGCGGAGTTGCGCTGCCAGGGTCTCTACCTGCTGAATTTGCTGCTGAGCTAAGGACATTTGCGCCCACTGCTGGTTTCCCTGCCTTAAAAAAGCGGCTTCTCGCTCTCGCGCCGCTTCAGCAAGGTCAAGACGTTTTGCCTGCTCTGCCTTTGCGACGCGCTCGTGCCAGCGCTGCACTTCTTCGGCAGTTTTAAGAATGTCTTGCTGGGCTTTTTGCTCTTCTGTCGCCAATTGAAGCAGGGTTTTCTGAACCTCTTCTTCTTGTTCGCGCAGCTGATCTTCTAAGACCTGTAGCTCCAGGTCAGGATGAGTCTTCAAAAATTCATCTAGTCGCTCTTCTAGAAAGCGGCTCATGTCTTCAAACACACCCATTTTTATTACCTAGGAGCAGCTTTAACTGAAACAGTGCCGTGGTTTTAAGCACAACCCAGTCACAGTTTCAATTCTACTAGAAGATCAAAATTGCTCTCCGTCTCTTACTGCGCGAGTCTCGTTGCCCCGCTGAAGAATAGCCTGCCCATTTTCGACCCGCACAAACACCCAACCGGTTGAGTCTAGGACTTGCCCCATAAAAAGATTTTGAGCTGAGCCATTTCGAGAAATCATGATGGCGGATTTAGGCCCCAAATCCAAAATCGCATTTACCGTTACGCCTGATTTAGCCTGACGACCCATCGGCATAGATTGAGGGGCGAGGCTAGGCGGCAGACTGGGAGGCACAAACGCAGTTGTCGCCTGAGTTTGATTGCCGCTTAAGACAGGTAATCGAGCAGAAAGTGTAGAAAGTGCAATGGTCTGAGGGGGCTGAAGTTTAGCCGCAACAGATGACTTAGCCTTCTTGTCTGTGCCGACTGCCTTCAATGGGGGTACTGTCGCAGGCGGCAGCGCTGCAATCGAAACAGCCTCAGTGCGCAAAGGTGGAGGCGTAATGCTTGGGAGTGCTGCGACAGCCGCTGAGGGAGGAAGTGGCTGAACTGCTTCTGCGGACTTTAGAGACTCACTTAATTCTGTGGCAAAGGCGATGTCTTGAGGTTGGGGGGTGGCGATCGCAGGCACCACAGCCTGAACCACTGCGGGAGAGCGCGTAAACGAATTGAACTGCGTAAAAGCCAACAAACTAGCGGAACCCAAAAATGCACCCCAGGCCGCAGCGAACCAAAGGTATGAACCTAGGGGTCTTTCGGCATCAGCAGTAGGGGTTGCTGGCTCTACGCCGTAGAATGGCTCCAGAATGGTATCCATTTCTACGAAAGGAATCAAAAGACTATCTTGAAGCTCATCAGTTTTGACGGCAAGGGCAAGCTGACTTGCCGCAGAGGAGACTACTGCTGACGGCTGCCCTAAGCCCTCACGGCTAGGATCTAAGTCTTGAAATAGCTCATCCATGAGCTGGGCTGCATGATCTTCGACTAAGGAGGTATAGGTTCTGTTTCCTGTTTGGGCTGAAGCTTGATTGAAACCAGAAGTGTTGACGCCAAAATTCTCAGACATAAGCGACTCAGTGTTCAAACTCAATGGACAAATTCTGGGGGTCTTTCAGTTTTGGTCTTTCAGTTAGGTTACACGACCACCGTTTGTAGTGTTCACCAAAAAATGACAAATGTTGCACGGGTGTACAGATTTTTTAAAACCCTATATTTGGATTTAGCTTTGGGACGGAATACGGGCAAAGGCGATCGCCGCATTTTGTCCCCCAAACCCAAAGCTGAAGCACAGTGCAGCATCTAGACTACAAGGCCGCGCCTGAAGCACCCAGTTTAGGTCATAGGCAGGGGAGCTTAAACCCACACAGGGCGGCAAAATCTGTTTATACAGTGCCATCAGGCAAAATACCGCACCCAAAGCACCGGAAGCGCCTAAAGTATGCCCAGTTGCCCCTTTGGTAGAACTAACGGCAGTTGTTTTAGTAAACATATCCTGAATCATCGCGGCTTCTCTGGCATCATTGAGCGCCGTCCCCGTCCCATGGGCGTGGATATAGCCCACCTGATGTGGGAGTAGGTGGCTACGCGTGAGGCAGTCCTGCACGGCTATTTTTGCGGTCGTCCAGTCCGGATCGGGGGCACTGCAATGATAGGCATCATTCGTAAACCCAAACCCTAATGCCTGTCCGTAGGGTCTTGCACCGCGTCGTTCGGCATGGTCACGGCGCTCTAATACCAGCAGTGCAGCCCCTTCTGCTAACGCAAACCCAGTTCGATGCTGGTCGAAGGGAAAGGCTCCTGTTTTTGCTAACGCACCCATTTTCTGGAACCCTGCCAAGGTTAAGGGTGTGATGGGGGCTTCGGCAGCCCCTGCGATGACGACATCACACTGTCCCGTTTGGATGAGTTCGATGCCCTGGGCGATCGCCCAAATTCCAGTCGCACAAGCGGCTCTCGGCGACAAAATGGAGCCGGCGCGCCCAAGCTGTTGGGCAACCTGCACGGCAGGCGATTGCCCATACAGTTTTAGCCAAGATGGATCGAGGTTGACGCCATGCCGTCCGATCAGCCGCTCTAGATCAGCCTGATACCCACGACTTGACCCTATAGAAAAGCCCCATCGCGTTGAGGTAGGAAAATCCTCGCTGCGTCCGAAATTTTGCACATCTGCAAGCACACCTTCAAGCGCATCCGACAGCATCGGAAAAAGCTGCGTTGGGGCGTCTGCAATCACACCCAAACAATGAGGCGGCAGATCGGCATAAAAAGATTGAGATTTAAGACCGCAGGTACCCTGAAGGATCTGTTGCCAATTCTGATCCAGCGACGAGCCTAACGCAGAACGTAGGCTCATCCCAGTCACCCATACGTCCGTCGCCATGATTTGCTGCAAGGGCGATCGCGCTTAAGGCTTCAGATTCTCTAATCCTTTCGTCACCTTGGCAGACTCAATCTTGTCACCCTGCTTAATCTGATCCACCGTTTCAATACCGCTCTTGACAGTGCCAAACACGGCATAGTCACCGTCTAGACTTGCCGTGCCCGCCGTATCTAAAGAAATATAAAACTGGCTAGAGGCAGAATCTGGCATCATGGATCGCGCCATTGCCACAGCACCCCGCGCATGTTTCAGCTTGGGCGGCTGCGTGACACCCGCAGACTTAAGGGTTTTGCCCAAGGTGGGGGCACTCACACCCTCTGCCCAAATCTCTAGGGGGATATCACGAGGCTGTTTGGTTTTTGGATCTATAAAACCACCCGTCCCCACAGGCCCAGGAGGATTTTTAAGCTTGCTGTAGGGGTCTCCGCCTTGGGCGACAAACCCAGGCACCA
>JBGSVR010000594.1:0-2145 GCA_041752855.1 Thermosynechococcaceae cyanobacterium | reverse complement strand
GAGGGGGCTGCCGCTGAAGACTGGTGCAGACCCAAGAAGTCTGCACCACTTAAAAGACGCTCTGGATTTTGAACCGCTACCATAGGGCTGAATTAAGCTAACGATGAGGACTGGGCTGCAAGGATATCAAAAAAGTTGTGGGCTGTTTTCACTCGCCTTCAATTGGCTCGCACAGGCACTTAACCTCAATACCCCAGTGTACAATTTGACGGTTCTGGATGCATTGCTTCTTTTTGCGTCAGGTACCATTTTTAGGAAAAACTATGTCATTCGTGCTTCAGCCGCTTTCTGAATCACTCTTAAATGCGGCAGTGGAGCTGGATCAGATGGTTCTAGGTGGATTCTGGAGTCTTCAGTCCTACCAAGAAGAGTTTCATCGAGAGAGCAGCGATTTATTAGGGCTATGGGCAGTGCCGCCGTTTCAGCATCCGCCGCTGTTGGCGGTAGGGTGTGCCTGGACAATCTTGGATGAGGCACACATTATATTGATGGCGGTGCATCCTCACTATCGAAGACAGGGCTTTGGCGTTGGAATGCTGCTGAAACTACTGGACTTAGCGCGCAATCGCGGCATGAAGTACGCCACGTTGGAAGTTAGGGCATCGAATGAAGCGGCGATCGCCCTCTACACAAAGCTAGGATTTACGTCCGTGGGCAAGCGCCCCAAGTACTACGCAGATAACGATGAAGACGCGCTAGTCATGTGGCGATCTGGGTTACAGCTACCTGAGTTTGGCGAACAGATAGAGGCGGATTGGGTCGTAGCTCAGTCCCGTTGGCAGTATATCTGAGGGGATTGTAGTAGTATCACGGCAGAGAAAGGGTAAAACCCGTGCTTCATCTGCGCTATCAATCTCCCCTTTCTCGTTCAAGTGCATCTACAATGAGTTATTAAGCTGTTGTTAATGTTTCGCTTTATCAAGCTTCCTCACTTTTGGAAATTGAGAGCGCCACATTAAGTACCTAAACCCCTAGGGACAGGCTCATTTGAATATTTTTCTCTGTGTTAAAATCGGGTTTACCAGCAGGTAGTGAGATAAAGGCCATGTTTGAACGCTTCACAGAAAAAGCTATCAAAGTTATCATGCTGGCCCAAGAAGAGGCTCGCCGCTTGGGGCACAACTTTGTAGGGACAGAGCAAATTTTATTGGGTCTGATTGGCGAAGGCACTGGCGTTGCGGCAAAGGTGCTGAAGTCAATGGGCGTCAATCTCAAAGATGCACGCATTGAAGTTGAAAAAATTATTGGTCGGGGTTCGGGCTTTGTTGCCGTCGAAATTCCCTTTACGCCAAGAGCAAAGCGTGTCTTAGAGCTATCTCTTGAGGAAGCGCGTCAGCTTGGTCACAACTATATCGGCACAGAACACCTGCTGTTAGGCTTAATCCGTGAAGGAGAGGGCGTTGCCGCTAGGGTTTTAGAGAACCTAGGTGTAGATCTCTCCAAAGTGCGTACCCAAGTCATTCGGATGCTGGGCGAAACGGCGGAAGTATCCTCTGGCGGTGGCGGTGGTAGCGGTGGGCGCACCAAGACCCCAACCCTGGACGAGTTTGGCTCTAACCTGACCCAGATGGCGGCAGATGGCAAGCTAGACCCTGTGGTCGGGCGGCAAAAAGAAATTGAGCGCGTGATTCAGATCTTGGGTCGCCGCACCAAAAATAACCCTGTTCTAATCGGTGAACCTGGGGTAGGTAAAACGGCGATCGCCGAAGGTCTGGCTCAGCGCATCGCAACAGGCGACATCCCCGATATCCTCGAAGACAAGCGGGTGATGACGTTAGATATTGGCCTGCTGGTAGCAGGTACCAAGTACCGAGGTGAATTTGAGGAACGCCTCAAGAAGATCATGGATGAAATCCGTCAGGCATCCAACGTGATTTTGGTGATTGACGAAGTTCATACCCTGATTGGGGCGGGTGCCGCAGAAGGGGCGATTGACGCTGCTAATATTCTGAAGCCCGCTTTGGCACGGGGTGAACTCCAGTGTATTGGTGCGACTACCTTAGATGAGTATCGCAAGCACATTGAGCGAGATGCAGCACTAGAGCGGCGCTTCCAGCCCGTGACCGTGGGCGAACCCTCTGTGGATGAAACCATTGAGATCCTCTATGGCCTCCGAGAGCGCTATGAAAAACACCACAAGCTCAA
>JBGSVR010000593.1:0-8198 GCA_041752855.1 Thermosynechococcaceae cyanobacterium | reverse complement strand
AACGGCGAACCGCAGCTTTTGAGCCTGAAGCGATTCTTGAGCGTCTTTTTAGAATTTCGTGAAGAATGCATTACGCGGCGCACCCAGTATCAACTTCGCAAGGCGCAGGAGCGAGATCATCTTTTGCAGGGGTTACTCATTGCCCTAGAGAATCTCGATCCGGTTATTCACCTGATTCGGGGGGCGGCAGATGCGGCGATCGCCAAGCAAGGCTTAGTAGAGCAGTTTGGCCTCTCAGAAGTACAGGCTGACGCCATTTTACAAATGCAGCTTCGGCGGTTGACCGCCCTAGAAGCCGAAAAAATTCACAGAGAGCATGATGATCTCCAGATTCAAATTACAGATCTGCTGGATATTCTCAACCGTCGGGAGCGGATTCTAGAGATTATTGAACGAGAAGTGATTCAGATCAAAGAGAAATTTGCGTCTCCTCGGCGCTCCATCATTGAAAAAGCCGAAGGCGAAATTGGCGATATTGACCTCATTGCCAATGAGCAGTCTGTAATTCTGGTCACAGAGCAGGGCTACATTAAGCGTATGCCCGTCAGCACCTTTGAAGCCCAGAGTCGCGCTACACGGGGTCGTGCAGGGGCGCGCATCAAAGAAGATGATGCCGTTGAGCATTTCTTTGCCTGTAATGACCACGACACCATTTTGTTCTTCAGCGATCGCGGTGTCGTCTTTGGCATCCGCGCCTATCAGATCCCGTTTGGGTCTAGGGCAGCGCGGGGTGCACCTGTTGTGCAGCTTTTGCCTATTAGTCGCGAAGAAAAAATCACCTCCGTAATGCCCGTTAGCGAATTTAGCGAAGACGAGTATCTGGTCATGATGACCAACCTAGGGTTCATCAAAAAAACCTCCCTTGCCGCTTTTAGCAACATTCGCTCTAACGGACTCATCGCCATTTCCCTCGAAGAAGGCGATCAGCTCCGCTGGGTGCGTCGCGCCCGTGCCGAAGACAGCATTATAATTGGGTCACAGCGTGGGATGGCGATTCACTTTAGAGCCGACAACCAGCAGTTGCGGCCTTTAGGACGCGCCACACGCGGTGTGAGAGCCATGAGCCTCCGCGCTGGCGATGTGCTGATTGGGATGGATATTTTGCCAGGACTCATCACCGCTAGCCTCGAAGAGCAGGGCGACGAAGAGACCGATCTCGATCTTGTAGTGGATGAATCTTCTGCCGAGGCCGTCATCGAAGAACCGACCGCTCAAGGGCCGTGGGTATTGGTCATCACTACTCATGGTTTTGGTAAGCGGGTGCCCGTTTCTCAGTTCCGTCTGCAAAATCGCGCGGGTAAGGGCTTGACCTCAACCAAGTTCAAAGCCACTCAGCCCCCCGATCAGGTAATGGCGCTGCGCATCGTCAACCCCGATGAAGAGCTAATGCTCGTGACTACACGGGGGATTATTATCCGTCAGGCTATCAACGCCATTTCTTCTCAGTCTCGTGCCGCTACGGGCGTTAAAGTGCAGCGACTGGACGAAGACGATGCGATCGCCGCTGTAACGGTTGTCCCCGCTTCAGACCTGACTGAAAATCTAGAGATAGATGTAGAAACCTCTGAAGATACTGAACTCAGCCCTGAACCTGAGCAATAAGCAACGTAACTTAACCCATCAATGCGTACTTATTGATAAAAACAATAAGTTTGAGTGAAAAATTCTATCTTGATCGCTGAAAAGTATTTTTTAATACAAAATCATGCTTTTCATCTTTGCTCTAATGCCTTAGACAAAGAAAAGAAGATCAAAAGGAATTGAGTAAAGTGTATCGACGACTGTTGGCTATGGGATTAATTGCCCCTGCTTTGTTGCTGGTTCCCCTCTCAAGTATGGCTTGGGCGGCAGATGCCCCCGCCGCCGCCGCCGATACTGGGGATACCGCATTTATCCTCATTAGTGCAGCGCTTGTCTTGCTGATGACCCCGGGACTTGCCTACTTTTATGGGGGCTTTGTCCGCTCCCGCAACATTCTCAACACGTTGATGATGAGCTTTGTGTTGATGGGGATTGTTGGCGTGACGTGGGTGCTGTGGGGCTACAGCCTAGCATTTGCCCCTGGCACAAGTTTTATTGGCGGTTTGCAGTGGCTTGGGCTAAATAATGTCACTGCCAATGCAGGCTACTACATTCCTAAAGATGCGATCGCCGCAATTGGGAATGTCGGCGCACTTTTTGTAGACACCACTAAGGGTTCACCAACCGAAGGCTTTGGCTCCTACTCCCCCACGATTCCGCATTCTGCCTTCATGATTTATCAGGCTATGTTTGCGATTATCACTCCGGCTCTGATGTCTGGGGCGATCGCAGAGCGGGTGAGCTTCAAAGCCTACTTTTGGTTTGTGCTACTCTGGTCAACCCTCATTTATGCTCCTCTTGCCCACATGGTTTGGGGTGTGGGTGGCTTCCTAGGACTCAATGGTGGGTTAGGAGGTCTCGATTTTGCGGGTGGCACCGTCGTTCACATTAGCTCAGGGGTTTCTGCTTTTGTTGCCGCTTGGGTGATTGGTCCACGTAAAACCTTCCCAAACCAACTCAAGCCTCCCCACAACGTGCCGTTTATTTTGCTGGGTGCAGGGTTACTCTGGTTTGGCTGGTTTGGCTTCAATGCTGGAAGCGCTCTGGCATCCGGATCCCTTGCCACAGTTGCTTTTGTAAATACCAACACAGCAGCAGCGGCAGGCGCACTGATGTGGATTATCTTAGAGTGGGTTCTGAGAGGGAAGCCAACGGCAGTCGGCATTGCAACGGGCGCAGTAGCAGGTCTAGTGGCTATTACCCCTGCCGCCGGTTTTGTCACTCCCTTAGCTGCTATTTTGATGGGGGCTATCACCACAACCGCCTGCTTTTTTGCAGTCAACTTAAAGTCAAAGCTGAAGTTTGACGATTCTCTTGATACATTCCCCGTTCATGGGGTTGGGGGAACGGTTGGAGCCATCTTAACAGGGGTTTTTGCAACGAAACTCGTCAATGCAGGAGGAGCCAATGGTTTACTATTTGGCGAAACGGGGCAGCTTTTTGTGGGCAACGATCCCTCTCAACTTGTAAAGCAGATTGAAGGTGTTGTATTTACCTACATTTTTGCCGCGATCGGCACCTTTATTATCTTGAAAATCTTAGATGCAACAATTGGTCTGCGCGTCACGCCTGAGCAAGAGATTCAGGGCCTTGACATTAACGAACATGGAGAAGAAGGCTATAGCGATCTCGTCGGTCAATAATAGAAAAGCTTACTGCTGAAATGCCAGCGATTGAAACTGCTTTACAGAATTCTGTAAAGCAGTTTTTGTTTTTTGAACTCATACCAATTCTCTTAGCTTTACCCAGCTATCTCCCTCTTCATTGACAATACCTATCGGTATGATTGAGGGAAGTAATGCTGCCCAAATCACCTAAATATCGTTTATTTGTAGGGTTTCTCCCTGTAAATAAACGATCACGCTCTTTTTTGAGAAAGCATTTCAAAATATTGAACCCTACGATACTTTTTAGCATCTCAAATAGTAGTCTTCTATACAAAACTGTATTAGAGAAGCTGGTGCAATCTTATGAGATAAGAAAGCTATCGAGGAAACGTTTGTGGCAAGAAGTAGAGCAAGAACGAGGCAAAAGACTTCATTTAGGCGATATTTATCACCAACGTGGCAGGCTTGTATTCCAGTTGCAATATTGGTCATGTTGTTTTGGGGTGTGGCTGCCAATGCACAGAGCAGCGGCCCGACGACGGCAGACCTGAAAGTTGGCTTAGATACCATTTGGGTTTTGATCTGCGCCTTTCTCGTGTTTTTTATGAACGCCGGATTCGGGATGTTAGAGACCGGACTCTGTCGTCAAAAAAATGCAGTAAATATTCTCGCCAAAAACCTGATCGTGTTTGGGTTGGCAACCATTGCCTACTGGATCATGGGATTTGGCGTTATGTTTGCTGAGGGAAACCCATTTTTTGGAATTGGCGGCTGGCTTTTAAGTGGTGCTGACAACAGCCCTGCTACGGGTGAAGCCTATAAGGGTATTTTTACCTCTCTCAACTGGACAGGGGTACCCCTCCAAGCGAAATTTTTGTTTCAGCTTGTGTTTGCAGGAACTGCGGCAACCATCGTGTCTGGAGCCGTTGCAGAGCGAGTTAAATTTAGCACTTTCTTAGTCTTTAGCCTTGTCCTAACCGCCATTCTCTATCCCATTACAGGCCACTGGATTTGGGGTGGTGGTTGGCTTGCAACGGCAGGGTTCTGGGACTTTGCGGGTTGTACCGTGGTTCACTCGGTTGGCGGCTGGTCGGCGCTCATGGGTGCAGCCATTCTAGGTCCTCGGCTCAATCGCTACACCGAGGGCGGCAGTAGTGCTATGCCCGGTCACAATATGGCGATCGCCACCTTGGGCTGTCTCATTCTTTGGCTCGGCTGGTTTGGGTTTAATCCTGGCTCTACAATGGCAGTCGATCCGGCAGCTATCTCTCATATCGCCGTCACAACCAATACCGCTGCTGCATTTGGCGGTGTCGCCGCGACGTTAACAGCCTGGTCTTATCTTGGCAAACCTGACCTCACCATGACCATCAACGGCATCTTGGCAGGTCTGGTTGGTGTCACAGCCTCCTGCGCGTGGGTGACTGTACCGGTTTCTGCTCTTATTGGTATTATCGCTGGTGTTATTGTGGTCTATGCGGTCACGATTGTGGATCGGCTTAAAATTGACGACCCCGTTGGGGCGATTTCGGTTCACCTGGTCTGCGGCGTTTGGGGAACGCTTTGTGTGGGTCTATTTGCGGTGGGTGCTAGTAAAGAACCTGGCGCACTTTACGCGGCTGGTCCAGCGGCTGGACTATTCTCTGGCGGCGGCTTCACCCAGTTATGGCCTCAAATTCTCGGTATTTTAAGCGTTGGCGGCTTCACGGTGTTAGGTTCAACCATCGCGTTTCTCATTCTCAAAGCAGTCATGGGTTTCAAAGTCCATGAAGAAGAAGAAATGCGCGGACTGGATATTAGTGAACACGGGATGGAAGCCTACAGCGGTTTTGTGAAAGAAGATTTCCGTTAAATAGGCTGGTTAAATCAAACTGCATCCTCAAGGGGGTGCAGTTTTTAGTTTATGAAGGACGTAGTTGAACCAGGACATAAACGCCTGACTGAACTAGGAGCTGATACTGCTGAGGCGTTAAAGCAGTATCTGACAAAAGTTTAGGGGTGGTAATGATTAGCGCATTGCGATGAGGTGATTTCTGAAGGTAGGAAGCAAGCTGACTCGGCAACTCTAAGTATTCAACATGCTGCTGGGTATAGTACACCAAGCTTGGTTTACGAAAACCAATCATAACCATGGGCTGCTGAATACTGGCTTGCTGAGGGTTTTGAGCCGCAACTGCCGCCTTAGCTAGCTCACGAAGCGGAAACTGGCGCGCCTGGTCAACAATAGCAACTGCTGGGTGCAGCACCACGCTTATAAAGAGCAGGAATGCGATCGCATTTACCAGCCATAGCCCATTGCTGCGCCACAAAATACACAGCACTGCTGCCACAGCCGCTACCGCCCACAGCACCCCACCATAGAGCGGAATGTTAGCCTCAGCAATTTTGTCGCCTAGCGTAGGCATCCAAGGGTCATGGGTGAGCCACGGCGCACAGGAAAATAATGCCCAAGACAAACCAGCCATCAGCGCTACATTAAACCATCGGCTTAAACTCCAGCGTTGAGGGGCGTGAGTAGAACGTTCTAAAATGGCATCTGTCCACAGTAGGCTGACCAAGATAGCGGCAGCAGGCATGAGGGGCAGCGTATAGCTGAAGTATTTTGTGACGGAGACTGTAAAAAACAGCAAAATGATAGCAAACCAGATGGCTGCGTATAGCCCTAGCTGCGCTGAACGCGATCGCCCCTGCCACAGCTTCCGTCGCCAAGGTTGGGTTTGGTAAAGCGCCACAGGCAGGTATGCAGACCAAGGCAAAAAACCAGCCAAAATTACGGCAAAGTGAAAATACCAAGGTCCCGAATGTTGATTCACCACGCTCGAAAAGCGCGTAAGGTTGTGATATCCAAAAAAGGAACTAATAAACGCTTCTCCGTTTGCCAGCGTCACCAAAATGTACCAGGGAAGCGCCAATACCAAAATAAGGAGAATGCCCCGCAAAAGCTGCATTTCGCGGATGACCTGCCGCAGATTGCCTATATATAGGGTAAACCCTCCCAAAATAGCCGCAGGTAGCACGATAGCGATCGGTCCTTTTGTTAATACCGCTAACGCTGTCAAAACATAAAAAGCGCCATACCACCGACGCTGAATCTGAGGGCTTTCCACTTGGGCATAACCCATAAAAAAGGCCAGTAAAGACCCACCCATGCAAGCCATCAGCAGCATGTCTGCGTATCCAGTGCGACCCCAAAAGTAGGTATTGAGGTTAAGCATTAGCATGGTTGCGCCCAGCCATGCTGCCAAATTGCTTCGATGTAACTGAGGCTGTGTTGAGGTGGTTTCAGGCTTTAGGCTTGGGTTATGCTGTCGCAGCACGCAAAAGCAAAGTACAACCGTACCCAATGCCGCTAATGCTGAAGGCACTCTTGCTGCCCATTCGCTCACGCCAAAGACCTTAAAGCACAGCACCATCAGCCAATAAATCAGCGGCGGCTTATCAAAACGGGTTTCTCTGTCAAAAAAGGGCGTAACCCAGTCCCCTGTAACCAGCATTTGGCGCGAGGCTTCGACAAATAGCGGCTCGGTTTCATCAATGAGGCCAATATCGCCAATGCCCCAAAACAGCGTAATGAGGGCGATCGCCAGAATCCATCCCAGCAACATTATCAATTGCGTCCGTGGCTGAAGGGATTTTTCTAATCTGGAAACCCAATGGGGCATGATTGACCTCTAAGCTTTTGACATAATTGCTCGTCTGTCATTTTGCCTTATCTAGAGAACCCATAACCTAATAAATTTTTTGGAAACATTTCAGGCTTTAAACGGTCAATAAATTTAGCGCATAAAGCAGTTTAGATTTGCCTAAGAGTCAGTCACGATACAGGTTTGTGTCAGTGAATGAGTTTATGGGCAGATTAATGCTGTCTGCTCATTTTCCTCACATTCAATAAGGGCACACCATGAAAAGCCAAAGAATTTTTGGGTCCATCGCAGCATTGGGACTTGTTGTGAGTGGCATCACTTCAGGAATGATGATGGGAGCCTCCAAGGCGATCGCCGATGAATGGCCTTCTTCAACTGATCGTCCGGACTGGAATCAAAACTGGCAGCGTACTCAAAGCCAAGGTCAAAATCCGTGGGGCAATGAAGACCAAGAGCAATGGCAGCGACGCAATCAAGGACAATGGCAGAATCCAGGTCGATTCTTCAGCAATCGTTTGTCTGCTGGAACGACTATCTCGGCGTATCCAGAGCGTCGTCAACGGATTGTGCTGCGTCGTTCAGAACGCTATCCCCTTACGCTGATGGTAAGTGAAGACGTGGGTCAATCTTCCCGTTCTCGCAACGGTCGAGCGGTTCTGCCCCGAGGCAGTCGAATTGATGGGGAGCTAGTGCCCACACGCAATGGCTATCGGTTTGAATCTCGTCAGGTGCGCTTCCCCAACGGCAGAACTGAGCAGATCTGGGCTACGTCTAACAACATCAGACCCAATACCAATTTTGACCGCTATGACCGTAATTCAGATGGTGCCTCCAGCGGCGCACAAAGCATTTTAAATGCAATTTTAGGCCGATCTAATTCTTCCGGCTCAGTCTATTCAGGGAATATCTTCGAGAGATATCCCAACGCCCGTCGCGATCTAGTCGTCATCTATCCTGACCAGACCCTTGAGTTGAGGTTGACCCGTGAATTTGTGAGAGATCAGCGCAATTTCTAGCGGGTTTTGCCAAAACTTGGCAATATATTGCAACTGTTTCAAAAACTAATAATTTGACTGTAGCTCAATCTCTATAAGGGTTTGAGCTACTTTTTTGTGATTGTAACGCCCGATTGAGTAAAATAAGCCTATTGACTCTTGAAATGCTTGCGATACAATCCTCATAAAGGTTTCGAGGAGTTTTTATGAACAAAGGTGAATTAGTTGATGCGATCGCTGCTAAGGCAGACGTCACCAAAAAAGAAGCGGATGCAATTGTAAGTGCCGCTTTAGAAGTGATTACTGACGCCGTCAGCGAAGGCAACAAAGTCACGTTGGTAGGGTTTGGTAGCTTTGAGAAGCGTCATCGC
>JBGSVR010000592.1:0-4328 GCA_041752855.1 Thermosynechococcaceae cyanobacterium | reverse complement strand
CGATATCCAGTGCAGCCGCTCATCGTGCCCATGATGATTAGAACCAGAATCACCCACAGTGGATAGCGAGGCTGGGTGCGAAAATCTGGGACTTGCTGGAGATGTTCAATCAGGTTCATCGGAGATTCAGTCCATAGCGTTTTCTCTATTTTCTTTTTTCTCTCACCAATAAACCAGCCCTGCTATCGGTAGGGCGAGGGTATTGTGCTGAGAAATTGGTGGCGATCGCCGCTGTCCGAAAGTCTGTCTTGGCATCACTTAATTCGCTCCAAGCTTTCAGCACTGTGCAGAAAGCAGAGGGTGCGTTTTATGTGCTGCTGAAGCTCAATACCCATCTTTCTGCCATGACCCTTACCGAACGTCTGATTAAAGAGCATGGCGTTGCGGTTATTCCTGGCACTGCCTTTGGCATAGAGCAGGGGTGTTACCTGCGCGTAGCCTATGCTGCCCTAGAGACGCAAACGGTACGGGAAGGATGCGATCGACTTGTGGCGGGGCTAAGAGCCATTTGTTTATGAAAGTGCCATAATCTGGGCTATGCACATTTCTAAATCTTTAAGTCGATTTAAACTCATCCTCACAGCACCTAATCCGTCTCTCTTTGTCGCTTTTCAAGAGCAGTTTGCTCAGTTTACAGATGTTGAAGTTATCGGCGATTGCTTTGAGTGGATTCCGGCCTTTGATTGCCTAGTGAGTCCCGCCAATTCATTCGGAATGATGGATGCTGGAATGGATGCTGCGATCACTCGATTTTTTGGACTTTCTCTGGAGAGTAGCGTAAAGAAACACATTCTTGAAGACTATCTAGGGGAACAGCCTGTCGGTACGTCTTTTATTATCAAAACTAATCATCCCAAACATCCTTTCCTTGCCCATACTCCAACGATGCGAGTTCCAATGTCGATTAAGGACACAGATGTGCCTTATGTGGCAATGTGGGCGATGCTTCTAGCCGTTCGACAGCATAACAAATTTAGTCAGCAGCAGATTGGTCGTGTGGTCTGTCCTGGTCTTGGTACAGGCATTGGTCAAGTTCCCTCCGCTGAAGCCGCTCGGCAGATGGCGATCGCTTACGATCATTTTCTGTATCCGCCTAAGGTGATCAATACTTTTGTTGCTGCGTCTAGGCAACTCAAAATTTGGGAAGATTAAAGTTAGCGTTGGGACAATCCATTAAAGCAATGAGCTGGTTTGGAACTGTTGTAATAGCTCCGGCGATCGCCACAGTAAATACCCCACCCCAAACACTGCCGCCGTAATCACTAACGTCATACCATAGCTGACGCACATCAGCAGACCATCGGCCTCTAGCATGGCAAACACAAATAGCAAAATGCCAACGGTTGGGATCGGGTTTGTGAGCGGAATTGGCAGCATGAGCAAAAACGCCAGCCAGCAAATACACAGGCCATTGATGCGCCAGATTGAAGGATTATTTGCCAGCCAAGGCATTCTAGGGCGCACAAACTTCTCCAGCAGTTTTGTGATCGACTGCACCACCTTCAGTAGTTTCCCCATAAAAGCGGGGGGAAGTTTTAGATTTGCAACGCGCTTGGGGAGCCAAGGGGCTTTCCAACCCGCCATCATTTGTAGCCCCAGCAAAATGCATCCACTTCCAGAAATGGTAGAAACACCAGGGGGCATCGGCAGCAAAAACGGCAGCGCCAACAGCGCCATCACTAGGCCAAAGCTCTGCTCCGAGGTTTCTTCTAGCAGTTCAGCTAACGTGACCGATTGGGTAGCGGAACGCTCAATGAGTGGCTTCAGTTCTTGAGAAAATTTAAGATGCATAAGTGGCCGCAGCGTAGTGAAGACGTTAAAGCGTTGTGATTGATGCTGACCCGTTTTGAGCCGTAAAAGTGCCGTAGCGACTCAGGAGCCAGTCTATTGCCTCGCCAAGTCAAAGCCAAAGTGCAACAAATGCTAATGGATGAGGGTAAGTTACTTCGTAAGGGGTTTGATAGTCAAGGGATTTTCAACGCCGTCTGATATCTCTGACCGTCTTTGGGTCAAATCTTAGTGTGTTCATTAATATTGTGGACGATACTTTTTGGCTTTGTGTCCTTGACTTACAATAATGGCGTGCAGTGCTGTTTGGTCAGGGTACAACCCTAAGGAGTGATCGATGTCCCCCACCCATCGTTATCAAAGTCGTCTATTTCAAACGGCGCGATCGCAGGTTAACCACCTCAAAGACACTGTGCAGTTGCGCTGGCGGCAGGTCAAAGTTGCCGCAACGTGGGGGGCGCAGGCAGCACTTTTACCGTTTTATACTTTATTTCAGGCAGGTCGCTGGGGCGCTCAGGTACTGCGGCAGGCAACAGCAACCGGAACGCAGACGCTGCTAGATTTTGTCAGCGACAAGGAGAATCTTGCGGCTGACCAGCCCATCAACAATGTATTAGACGCGATTGAATGTGCCGCATTGCCAATACTAGGCAATGCGGCTTCTAATACACTTGCGCTATCGATCCGGCCCATTGCTAAGCCAAAATCTGCACTTGCGGTTTTGCGCAAAAAACTTCAGACGCTCTTGCAGCCGTGGCAAGTTAAGGCAAAACAGCCTAATACCATCTCTGATTTGTCCATTTCAGCATCGGTTTCGCTTCAGCCAACAGCGCAAAGCAGCGTTGTCTCACAAAGCATCTCAATTCGTGGTATTGCTAGCTCCCTGACCCATCAGTGCTTAGTGCTAGTCACTTCAGACAATCAGCTACTAGATGTGCTGAGTGCAGACCAGCAGCGGCAGCTTCATCAACGCATCATCTGGGAAATCGCTCAGGCACATTATCTTCGTCGTCAGTTTAATCGCTCCCATGCTGTCCCTGCTTGGAAGACTTGGAAAGCCCTCCCTATTAAGGTTAAACCTCAGTACAGTTTGCCTGTACGGGCTATCTATCACCTGATGGCCTGGGTTCAGCATCAGCCCATTGCCCAAACCTTCGCTCTTCCTGAATTACCTGCTTCACTGACGCCACAACCTGTGTTAGCGTCTCTGCGTCAGTGGTGGGCAACCATTCTACAATCTTCTCAGGGTGGGCAAATCACCCTGTCTCAGAAGTCTGAAGTGCAGAAATCATCCCTAGCGTTGGTCGGTCGAAAACCAGCGCTGCCCATCCTTAGCCCTTTTGTGCAGAAACTGCGGGGGTATCGCACCGTACTCGTAGCGATGGTGGGGGCGATCGCCATATTGCCCTTTACCCTCGTACTGCCAGAGCCAGCCAACGCCGCCATTGTTCCCACATTGCCTGCGCCGCTTCCCAGCAGCCCGCTGATGGTAGAGCGGCTGATTGACCCCGCTCGCTCTCGTCGGCGATGGCAGGCCGATGCGAAGCTGTCTGAACAGTCTGGTCGGCTCTCTGCGGGGAAGGTTCGCATTGCACCCCAGAAGACTGCTGCGGCACTTTCAGCCCAGAGCTTTGAAGGGGCAATCGCCGATTGGGCAGGTCGATTTTCGCAAGCCACTGCGGCACCAGACACTTCTACCATTGAGGTCAAAGCTGTTTTTATGGGGTATGACCACCATCCCCTTGAGGTTTTGCTGCTGTGGGTAGATCGGGCGATCGCCTGGATTGAAGCGCAATTCACAAAGATTAGTAATCGACTATTACCCAAACTTCAGACTTGGATCCGTCAATACTGGCATCGTGCGTAAAACGCAGTGGTGAAGGACAAAGTTTTGAGTTGCAAAGAGCTGTCTGTCAAACCAGGGTGCAACTGTCCGATATGATAGTGAGATTCGGTTTGCAATTCTGCTTTTTAATTCTGTTCATTTATCGGTAGAGCTACAGCGGCTATGGAAACTCTAAAAATCGTTGTTTATATCACAGTGTTCTTTTTCGTTGGGCTTTTTGTCTTTGGCTTTTTGTCTGGCGACCCTGCCCGTAACCCTAACCGTAAAGATATGGACTAAGTTCGTTTCTTCAATTCCTTTCACTTAACATAGGCGCTGAGCTATCAAACCCTCTCTTAAAGAAAGGATATGGCTCAGCGTTTGACTAATTTTAATCTTATTGCCGAATCTAGATAGGGAGGTTGTGCGTCTGAGCGTTGTATTGGTGTACCGTCAGTAAAATATGGTCTATCCAACCTTAGAAGCGGCAACGCCCCCTGCTCTCGTTCAGCCTGCGTCAGCTCCAGTTTTGGCATTAGATGTCTCTATTAAAAAAACTGCGCTGCCTTTGGGTTCTTTACCTAGCGCAAGTTTAAAAGCAGATGCTTCTAGCTTGGGGTATCCGCTGACGGTGCCGTCGCCATTACCCCAGTCTTCCATTCGCTTCACCGTCACGCCAGTACCGAGTGCGATCGCCGCAGTTCAGGCTTCTACC
>JBGSVR010000591.1:0-1966 GCA_041752855.1 Thermosynechococcaceae cyanobacterium | reverse complement strand
AATCACATTATGGGTGCGCCCCGCATGGAACGAGCCAACCGTCACCACCGCCGCATCTAGAGGGTTCACATTACGCGCCACAATGGTCTGGAGCGCCGTCACAATTTGAGACGCCACCACAATCGAATCAATCGTCTGCTGAGGGATGGCACCATGTCCGCCCTTGCCCTGAATTTCACAGTCAAATAGCTCAACCGCCGCCATCAGTGGCCCACTACGAACGCCAACGGTACCCAGGGGCAAATTATTCCAAAGGTGTAGCCCAATAATGGCATCCACATCAGGGTTACGCAGCACCCCCGCTGCAATCATGGGTGCAGCTCCCCCTGGCCCTTCTTCAGCAGGCTGAAAGATGATCTTGACCGTGCCCCGAAAGCTCTGGGGATGCTGAGACAAATAGTAGGCCGTAGCCAGGGCGATCGCCGTATGTCCGTCATGCCCACAGGCGTGCATTTTGCCCTCATGCTTGGAGCGGTACGGCACCTCATTCGCTTCCATAATGGGCAGCGCGTCCATATCAGCACGAATGGCTAAGCATTGCCCTGGTGCAGCACCCGTAATGGTCGCCACAATGCCCGTCTGGGCAACCCCAGTTTGGTGAGCAATTCCCCACTCCTTCAGGCGCTCATGCACAAACGCAGCCGTCAAATGCTCCCTAAACCCCAGCTCTGGATACTGATGGAGCCGCCGCCGCCATGCAACTAAATTTGGCTGAAGCGCTTGAATTTCAGCACGAATGGGCAATTGAGCCGCCGCCGCATTAGGTAAAAGTGGAGTTGCAACCATGAGTGTCAAGCCCCTTCGGGCTTTGTCTACAGAACGAAGTAATCTCCATAATAAGAGAATCTTCTCTTCGCGCAGATAGATTTAAAACTCAACCACGCCCGTAAACACCTTTTGGGCAGGCCCTGTCATAAACACAGCCTGATCTAACGCAGACCACTCAATATACAGCGGACCGCCAGGTAGTTCTACCGTTGCGGCATTGGCGCAGTTCCCTGTCAGTACCCCAGCGACCAGCGACGCACAGGCTCCGGTTCCACAGGCTAATGTAATGCCTGCCCCCCGTTCCCAAACCCGCATTTTGAGATAGTCGGGGCGTACTACCTCAATAAATTCTGTGTTGGTGCGCTGAGGGAAGGCTGCGTGATGTTCAAATAGCGGCCCGATTTGTTCTAGGGCGATCGCCGCCACATCCTTTACAAACGTAATGCAGTGGGGGTTGCCCATACTGACACAGGTGACAGCCCAGTTTTGTCCTGCAACCTCGATGGGAACGTTAATAACCTTTTCGTGAGCGGCTGCTAACGTCGTCGGAATCTCCTGAGCCAGTAGACGCGGAGCGCCCATGTTGACCCTGATTTGACCGTCAGGCTGAACCTCCGGCGTAATAAGTCCTGCCAGGGTATGAATGGTGTAGGTTTGAATCTCCGCAGCAGATTTCCCCTCTAGGTCGGCAATAAACCGTGCCAGACAGCGAATGCCGTTGCCGCACATTTCTGGTTCAGAGCCATCGGAGTTATAGATTCGCATAGTGTAGTCTGCCCCAGATTCACCTGGCAACAGAAAAATAACGCCATCTGCACCAATGCCAAAATGGCGATCGCAGACCTGCTCTGCCTGCTGTGGCGTAAGTCGCGGCTCGGTTTTCCCTCGGTTATCCACCAAAATGAAATCGTTACCCAACCCTTGGTACTTCGTAAATTCAATCTGCATAACCTGGGATAACCCTAAAACTTCATGGCTTAGCGGGAAGGCCAGAACTTTAGCGTTATCTTTAAAGTCCTGAGCATTCTGTACACTAATAATAATTTACTATTTTTGACTACCTTCTTCTTTCCCGTCTCAATTGTGTTCTTAACGTGAGCCTCATTGACTATGACTGCCGAACTTGAAACCGGACTCCCCAGCTTTCGTCAGCTTCAAAAATTAATTCAGACGGGTGGCGAAGTTGAACTTAAGCTTG
>JBGSVR010000590.1:0-2949 GCA_041752855.1 Thermosynechococcaceae cyanobacterium | reverse complement strand
ATCTATCTAGGGTCTGACCATCGGAACCCAAAGACCGCATCCGTTGAGGCGAATTTTGCCGACGTGCCCAATCGTCATAACGGGATGGCGATTGATAAAACTCATCAAACAGCGCTCGGCAAAAACTACATCGTCAACCCTAAAGCTGAGCATGGCGTGAACGTTGAGCGGCTACCAGGCAACTGTCATAAGGCGGCTGAGTTTGCCACTGCTCAGCAGAAGGGGCTGACGTGGGCGACCGAGACGGCGACAGCAAACCCCATCTGCCAGAGCTGCCCATATTTCGGTACTTGTGGCGACCCAACCGCCGACCATCTGCCAGGAAGCGGGTTTAGGGCACTACGGGCTGAATCGCTCAAACCTCAGCGAATCCGCATGTCACCTGACCAATACCCGCGCAATTGGGAAGGGGAAAAGACCATCAATATCTGGGATGAAGCAGCTCAAACCATTGCGGTGTCCGATACCCTGATTGTGTCACTCGCTGACTTTGATGGGGCTTGGGCAACACTGGAGCAAGGGGAGCCGGAGCTGCACCATCGGCTTGCAGGCTTGAGGCGGGAGCTGCGGGGGTTAATGACAGGGAAACAACCGCACTATGGATTCAGTCGGGCTGAAATCCTAGAGCGGCTGCACGTTTGTACAATAAACCTGAGTTTAGACGAGATTGAGCGCGTCCGAGCAGCAACAGCGCCCAGTCTCGCTGATTTATTTGGGGCGATTGACCGGATTGATACCACTGATATCACTCGAAGTATCACCAACCTTAAGGCCACTATTGGGCGACGCACCCTCAAACTAGATGCGCTGGAGACTCAGATTAAGTCATTAAAGTCTGACCTAACCGTGCGCTCAACGGGCATTCTGTTTGGCGGCGTAGACGAGCGCGTCGTGAAGCAGCAGATTGAGGATGCAACCCTTCAGTTCAAAGTGTTAAACGCTGAACTTAAAATCCTTCAGGCTGACCTGAGACAGCTTGAAAGTGAACGCGAATCACTTAAAGCAGTCAGTCGTCAGGTGCAAAACATAGACCGTCGAGAACAGGCACAAGCCCTTGCCAATACCTTTGTTTGTTGGATTGCACCTTTCCTTGAGATTGTGATGGGCACCCTCACCGGAACCATCAACCTTCAGTATGGAAAGCTTTTCATTCACCAGCTTAAGCAGCAGCACCGCCGCATCATTCACGAAGGTCGCGCTAACATCTTCCTTGATGCGACCGCGACTGCTGAATCTATTAGCTTTCGCACGGGCATTCCAGTCGAGAACATTCTCGTGTGTGAAGCACTTCATGACCAGGGCGCTGCTGTTCATCATGTCCAGGTACCTGACTTTGGCTTAGCGGGGAAGAATCGAAAGGACAGTACCGATGTGCGGATTAAGGCTGCGATCGCAGGGGTGGTATCTCAGCATGTGGGCTGCAATCCTGTGGTGTTTGACCATCTTGGGAAAGCCCATGCTACTGCTGCTCAAGGCGTTCACTTTCGAGACTCGCGTGGTGAGAACTCGTTCATGGCAAATGATGTGTTTGTTCATGTGGGTCTGCCTATGCCCAATATTGGAGCCATGCGGATTGAGTACGAGATTCTAGGCCAGGACGCACTGACCCAAACCAGCTTTGATGTCTATTATCAGAATGTCTGTGACGCTGAACTGTTTCAGGAGATGGGTCGAGATAGGGCGCTCCGACGCAGCGGCACAATTTTTCACTACTGGCTGACTGACCTTGAGCTGCCCTTTACCGCTCAGGCCATGACTGCTGCTGAGCTTTCGATTGATGCAGCGTCTCAGGCTGATATCACGAGGGGAGAGATTGGGAAGGCGATCGCCAAGCTTCTGAAAAGCGGGGGCAAGATTACGCAGGAGGCGATCGCGGGTCTGGCTGATGTGTCCCAGGGGTGGATCAGTAAATTCTTTAGTGGGATAGGCGGTTGGCGGGTCTGGCGGCAAATTATTACTAGCCTTTTAAAGTCTTCTTATAGAACCAGTAATAATTTGGATTCGGCGTTGGAATCGTTGAGCGAAGATGAGCGCTGGATTGCTCAGGTCTGGCTGGGTGAGCTTGTTGCAGCGTTTGAGGATGACCCGCAGGGGGTGGCTGAATCTGTGGCGGCTACTGCGATCGGGTTCGGTGGCGAGGCATGGGCGAGGATTTTGGCTGCGGCGGATCGGGTTGTCGTGGCGCGTTTGCTGGGGTGTGTGGCGATAGTTTTGCCTGCGTGGGTAGCGGCGGAGGTGGTTTAGC
The DNA here is from genome assembly GCA_041752855.1 of Thermosynechococcaceae cyanobacterium. Classification (GTDB taxonomy): domain Bacteria; phylum Cyanobacteriota; class Cyanobacteriia; order Thermosynechococcales; family Thermosynechococcaceae; genus JAAURS01. Next base: position 704 of record JBGSVR010000590.1, on the reverse strand, counting down.
GATCGTTTGGCGGGTGAAGGTTCCCCAGTTGGGGAATTTTAGGGGAGGTTGCGGCATTATGACAAAGTGCCGTGGTTCTGCTGCGTTAAGGTTTATTTTTCCCAAGCCTTAGTTTTGCATTGTCATAAGCTGGATCATGCCGAGCAAAGCTAATAATTTGAACATGTCTCGGCGCAGGTTTTTCAAAAATTCGATAAACGAGTCGGTAAGCATTCGGGTCATTTTCCCATTCAACCTCAAGCGCTTTCCAATTTCTAAGCTTCCCAGTTAACGGGTGACAAGGCAGACCACAGCATTGGGGGGGGGCGAGTTGCAAGAGGGGTCTAAAAATCTCATCAAAATCGACTTACAGTTCTTCAGAAAAATTAGGGATGTCTTCGGTAATCAGTTTGGGATGACTTTTAAGTTGATACTCACCTAGTACAGCTTGGCGTAAGTTCATAGACCATTGGATAGCGACTGTGATTACGACATCGAACCTCTGAAGTTTTAGATAGTAAGCCTACTTACGCCAAGCTGTACTAGTGTTGTAAAACGTAGACCGAATCTTTCCCCAGAATGAACCTGGTTCTAAGTTAGTTTGTGCTTGTTAAAATGGGAAAGTAAGGCAGAGTTCAGGAGCAGAAAGCGATGAAAGAGCGCAAAGCCCGAACAACCTCAGGGGACAAAACCATCTGCCTGCCGATGCCTGCGAATCAGGATTA
>JBGSVR010000589.1:0-4151 GCA_041752855.1 Thermosynechococcaceae cyanobacterium | reverse complement strand
GGGTAGTTAATCCCAATCAACAAACCCACAATGACCGCGACAACCAACGACGGCACCGCAACATGCAGCGCTGATATGCGTAGCCACAGCAGCTCCCCCTTGGCGATCGCCACATCGCGCTCTAGCTTCAGGTCATCTCGCTTTTTCATCAGCTTTAGGTTGTCAGCCTTGTCCTTGGCCTTCCGTGCAGCCAGCAGATTATGGATCTGAGTAGTTTCATTTTGGATTTGCTCTTTAAACACGGCCTTGAATCGTTCTATAAACTCGTTGGCAATGCCATTGAGCGGGACGGCTAACTTGCCCTGTAAAGCCTTGTTTGAGAGCAAGGCGTTAGCGAGGGCGACCGCATCAATCTGCTCAATGGATGTTTTGAGTTCATCCATTGCCGCGTCTAGTACCCACTCCTCAAACTTAGCGGCCTGTTCGGTCAGCTCTTGAGGAAGGGTGGTTCGCAGTTCCGCTAGGAGCGCAATCATATTCGGATTGTCGTGGAGCGTTTCGGCAACGGTAGTTCTAACGCTCCCTTCTACCCATTTTTTAATCATTAGATCGCCTCCCCTCGTTTGAGCTTACGAAACATCTCAACAGCCCGTTGTGGGTCGTTGTTTTGGGTTCTGAGTTGTTTAAGGGCAGCTTCTAGAAAAATCTGCTTGGCAACTTGCTTCAGGTCGCCAGATACTTCATCCGCCGCCACCACCATTTCTTTGGCGAGATCTGGCACGGCTTCAGGTGCTAACGCTTCTGCCATATCGCGCAGCGTGGCCTGATCTGCTTCTGATACCTCCAGCGTTGCGAGACTGGTCGGTGTCGCTCTGGTGAGCGTCCCACCCTCTGCTTCCTCATCCGTAGATTGAGGCACAAACTCAGGCACCGCTGCCGCCTTCTTACCTCGCGTGGCCTTAGCCGGAACTGCTGCCGCCAGGTCAACGCCTGACTGAAGCTTGACGCACACCTCTGTAAACTGCCCAAGTTGAGCATCCGTCAATGTCTCAGGCTTCAGCTTTAGTGCGCTGAGGATTTCTGGGATGCGCTCAGGTGCAATCTGGTGACGGGCTGCTGCCTCGGTAAGCTGGCCTTCGCGGATGGGTTTGCGGTAGACTTCACCCGCTTCTTGGTAGCTTTTCGACTGCTTACTCGAAACGAGCTGGGCGATCGCCTCGATGACTTGGACTTGCTCTTGGCTATAGTCTGGCAAGTCTAGGGGCAGTTGAGCCGCTTCGAGAATCTTCTTGATGATGTCATCGCCCTGTTTGAGATGTGCGATCAGTTCTGATTTGTTCATGAGTCTTCTCCTTAATTGCCTACGTTGTTTCCGAAATCCAGGCCGTAATCTGGTGGTTCATAGTCCTCTTCGTCGTCGTCAGCTACGGGTTCCGGTGCTGTTGCCTCAGTTGGAGTTGAATCTCCTTTCGGAATTAAGGAATGAGTAGCTAAAACGTTTTCCAAGTCCCTGTCAACAATGGTTTCAGAGCTACTCAGAGGCTGAATCGCTGGAGCTTCTAGATGTTTAGTCTGATAAACGGTTTCGGTCATCGCATTTTCAAACTTAAGTCGTGAACACTCAGCTTCACGAAGCGCACCAATTGCACTATCTACATCTGAAGCCAGTGCTGCTGGGACATACACCATGTAGACCGCATCCATAATTGCATTGACTGCTTTATCTCCATACGTCTCAGTAAGCCAAGCAAACACTCTCCCTTTACGAGAATCCCTTTCAAAAGACTGACTAAATGAAAGACGGACTCGTTGAGGGATCGGTTTTTCCGCTGGTGGTGTGCCTTTTGCCAACTCCATGCGCTCTTGAAAAATGAGTCGTGAGCGAACGACTTCAGGTTCAACCTCATCCCATGTCTCAGGAGAAGCTGCCAAGACCCTTGGGAAAAAGTAAAGTTGAACCACATTCGTGATTGCCTCGTCTATAGCGCAGCCATAAATGGACTTCATCCAATGGATCGTTTTTCCTTGCTTTGATGTAAATCGGAATGACTTCTTAAACCCAAATTCAAGCTTGGCGTTCATGTTTAATTCCTCCAGGTACAACCGTTAATGGACTGGGCGCACTTAGCACTTCAGGCGCGATGGTCTTAAAGAAGCCGTAGCTGTCTACCAAGCGATGCAATATCGCAGACCTCTCTAGCTCAGGAAAAAGCGCCTTTATCTCGTTAATCAGTTCAGTGCCCATCGCTAACCTTGACCCCAACGCTTTTTTTAGCTCAGGTCGCCAGAATGCAGCATTACCCCCAGCCGCAAAGACCTGTTCCGCCGATTGGATGGAGGTAAGCGACAGCTCATGCCATAGCTGCCGCCACACCAGCGCACGAGCCTCTTTAATCTCTAACTTCACCCGCGCCAAGTCGCCCGGTCGCACCACCTTCAGCAATGGCTTATCAAGCAGTGCTTCACCCGCTGCACAAATCGCCGCCGCCGCCCACAGTTCATCGACAAAGGTGTAAGAAACTTGCTTGACTAACCGGAGCATCCCCCAGCCCGTCAATCCGCGACTATCAGCTAACGAAATGGACTCTTGTGTGACGTGTGCCCAGGTAAAATCCTTATGACCAAACATCACCACACCCGACGGGAATCGCTTCGCCATTCGGCTAACGCCATAGCCTTCTGGCGATACATGAACACCAATGACGCGCTTGAACTCAATCCGCTGCCCGTTATGCCCGAATCCATAAAGCAGCTCCCTAAGCCGACTTGCTAATTCACCTGCATCACCCATCTCATTGAGCGGTAGCAGTACACCTAGCTCGATATGAAGCTCTGCACTGGATTCAACAGGGACATTCTGGGCAATCGCCTGACCTACCACCGCTAATACTTTGGCGATCGCATCTCGGCATTTAGGCGCTCTCAGGTTCACATTGGTCACTGCTTCACGGGCATTTTCACCCGCAGCCCAATGCTCTCCATCAATGGACAACAGCGACGTACCGTTATCCGCATACTGGCCTTGCTCATACTGTCCTGTCGTGATAGGCCGAACCGCACTACAGAAGGTCATATATTTGATGACCGATGGAAAGCCATCCCCAACAAATTGATAAAAGCACTTGGTTAGGCTGGCACCTAAGTCGGCGGCAAAAATTAGCTTTGTAGCCATAGCCTTTGTTTTCCTCATGGGTTGATAAGCTCACTGTCTTAATCTCGGAAGTGGATGTGAGAACCGAACAAATTGCCAAAACTGGCAGTCATGGGCACCTCTCTAAGCAGGTTCAAATTAATATCGAAATTTCTGAACGAACCCGAACATTTTTAATCCCCTTTTTTTGTCAGCCCCTTAAAGCCGTCTCACTGTTCAAACCTAGAAACGTAGGCACTCACTGAATCTCATCCATTCCGTTACCTCTAAAAATGGGTTCAAATTAATATCGAAATTTCTGAACGAACCCGAACAAATTCCCTAAAATTCTTTTTCGCACCAGCCCAAAGCTGGCAATCGCCCAGCAAATAACCACACCGCCACCCAGTAAAAGCGCTTCACCCAGGCTCAGCATTTGCCTAACTTCAGCCGCCAATACTTCGGTGGCGATCGCCTAACGGATGCCAAGGCCATCGCAAAGCCCAGGGAAATCTTTGGCCTTAGCTCAATGGCGATCATCTTTGCTTGGGAAATGTCTATAACTAGCCATCGTCTTAATCAATGCCTGACCTGCGCCCATCAAACGCCAATGTCTTTGCTTAGCGTTTTGCGCGAGGGCTGAACGGACTTGGCTCAAGCTTTGCGATTGATCACCAAAACTGTTCTCAAAAAACTCAACGGCGATCCAAAAAATCTCTGTGCAAAAAATTTTTGCTTCAAGGTCGATCTTGGAGCTGGTACAAATTGGTTCGTGATGGTGGGGGTTTGGTACCTTTTTGGCTCTTACTGGTACATGAATGGTTAAGTATGGTCTGGTAATGGTCGGTATTTTGAAGCAAGTATTCCAAAAAGTCAGGATTAACAGCACTTTTGAGACTTTTTAGGCTATAAATATGGGTATTGGGGGGAGAGAGAAAACTTACACACAACCTGCCACTGCTTGGCTGCGCGAGACAAGAGCAATCAAAGCCAAAATCAGCCTTTTTAGTGAAGTAATGTAAAGCTGTGTGTGACGGTTTGTAGCGCTTTGTAGTACGCAAGAGAAATTTTCAGGGTGACA
>JBGSVR010000588.1:0-11696 GCA_041752855.1 Thermosynechococcaceae cyanobacterium | reverse complement strand
ATCTTCGTCAATCAGGCTAATCGTGACGCGAAGATGTACCATAAATACCCTCCTAGATGCTGTGTAAATCCCTCTAGTTATTACCCTACCAGCCTTCCACGTTTAAGTGAGTAGTAACCAGACCTTATCAGCGCTAACCATGTCTTCGGTGATTTCTGGCAGTTGCACCATCAGCACGCGGTCTGCCAAGTCATCACGAGTGACCAGGGCATCAATGGCGGTGATGACTTGGGGTCGGGTTAGCTCAAAGGTCGTTTCTTCATCTGTGGTGTGAAGGGTTCGGGTGCTGTACCCGAACCCTGTCGCTAATCGGCAAAAGTCGTCTGACTGTTCAGAACTGATGTGACTCACGTTGTCATAAGCCATAAGCCAGCGTCGGGAAGCAGCCACCGCTAGTTTGTGGGTGTCGCTTTGGGGTTTAATCAGAGGCGCTTTGCCAGGGTCAATTAAGCCTTTTAGAATCTCTGCTGCTGCTGTCTTTCCGCTGCCTCTATGGGCTGATAGCACCAGGACAGGGTAGGTTTTGTTAGGGCAAAAGCAGAACAGTAAGAAGGTAATGATGAGCGTCCAGGCCGCGCCGTCTACATTCAGCAGTTCCCGCAGCTCGTCAAGGCTTCCCCCTTCTACTGGGTAGGGTAGGGGCAGCAGGGAATCAGGCCGCCAGAAGCGCACGGGTGGATCGGATACCAGTCGCCAGCCCGTTGCGTCAATTTCAATGGCTTTCCAGTCTGCGGTTCCAAGGTCAAGGTATGTTTTGTCTTGGTGTTCAGCAACTCTCAGATGAACCTCATGACTCTCACCTTTAAAGATGGCGATCATCTCCAACGTTCCGAGGATGTCCTGAAGGGTTTGAGCACCAATGACTTTTTCGTGTTCGTGGCTCTCATAATATTGGCCTTGCAGCCATAGTCTGAAGGCTTTGGAGCGGACGGCGTAGGTATGGCGATCGCCTTCTATCCAGACATCGGCATAGGCTACTTTGTCAGAGGTATGAAAGTATCTGGCTTGTTTTGCAAGGGTCAGCAGAGAATCAGCGGCGGTCTTACGCTCTGGCTTCTGCTTTTCTTTGGCTTGCTCTGTCGTCTTTCGCCATGCCGCAAAGGTGATGGCCTGCTGCATGAGTGGGGCGATCGCCTCATGTCCATGAGCGACCAGGTAATCATCAAGCCCTTTCCACTTTGCATCCCACTGAAGCACTTTAACTGGAGCGCCTTCAGCAAAAATTAAGCACCCAAGGGTATTGAGCGCCTGCATGACTTGGGGCTTCTCTGGCTCAGAATCAAATCCCAAATAGACCGTTCGTCCAAGACCACAAAAGGGCTTAAGTCTGGCCTTCAATTCTTCAAGCTTTTGTCCGCAGGTCACACCTGGCAACGAAATAGCCGCAATGCCAGCGGTAAGGGCAGCACCCGCCTTTTTTGCACCTTCGGTGATAATGACTGGTATCTGTGGGTTCTCTAGAAGCTTCTGCCAGTAGTCGCCCTCTGGCATCTCCAGAAATAGCGGCTCTGCGGGGTAATCAGTGGCTCCAAAGTATTTTTGATGGTCTGGGGTGCCGTCTTTCTTAGTGCCTTTCTGGACTGGAGTGTCAGGTTTAAACTGAACACCTAAAAGAGTTCGCTCTGTAGTCTGTGGGTCAATGCCTGAGACAGACCAGCCAGAGCCATGCTGCCAATGTTTCCAGCGTCGGTTATTGTTGCGATTCAGTAGTTGGTCAACTTCAGAGGGGTCTTCAATGCTGCTGAAGTTGAGGGTGGCGATCGCCTCAGATACGCCGCTGCCCTTCACAATTTCTTCCCAATGGGCTAGGGTTAGGCTAGAATTTTCGTGTGAGTTTTTCATTTAGCACCCCCTATGCCGCGCCACGGCTGGGGGTTTTGCTTTTGGCGGGTTCTAGGGTTGCTAGATACTCCTCTATCAGCCGCTGGTGTTCGGGGCGATCGCCACCGTGCAGCAGGTAATCTCGAATCAGAACCCAGTTCCAGAAAATCTTTCGACCGCCTGGGAACTGCCACCAGTAGAGCGGTGAAGGCAGTTTGGCGCGCAGTTCCATTCGTTGTTGCTTACGAATATCTAGCCGTTCCTCTAACTTATCGCTGCCGATAGCCGGAAATTCTCGGATAATTGTTTTGGACACTGAAAATCCTCCTTATAGGATTGAGGTTGTTTGTTGGGGGTCGGTAGCCTTTGGTCTGGAAACTTTGGGGCTATCGGCTCCTTTTCGGGTTGGGGCTTCCGATAAAGGATTTGGGGAATCTATGCAAAATTATCACTCAGAAAAACCGGAAACTTGATTTCAGATTTAGAGCCTGAAAGCCTTGCAGGGCAGCCGTTTCAAAAACAGTTTTTATTGCAGCGGAATTTCTAGATATCGGTTGCCAGCCCCCACTTTTGCTAGAAGCTTCCCGTTTTCAATAAGCAGCGTCACTCGATTTTTCCCTTCAACTTTTGCCGCCCACGCTGAATAAGCGCCGATAAACCCTTTAGGACAATCCTTCTTAGCCTTTCCTCGAAAAAGTTTTCGGACAATAGTTGGGGCAATTTTTGCAAAATGTACTTCTAGCGCAGCCTGAATTAATCGCCAGGTGTGCGGATCCTTCCCTTCGTCATAAGGGTTTTCGTAGCAATTAAGTTGTTCAATCTCTCGCCTAATCCCTTTTGCATGTTCGGTCTTATTTCTTGGGAAGTCAGGCTGAAACCGAGAATTCTTGGCCTCCCAAGCGACCCTGTCAAACCACTGTCCAGCATTCGAATATTCGGCTGAGAAGGGTGCTCCTATTGCATGTAGGGCTTCGCAAAGATTGAAGATGGAGAGCAACAATTCGCCATAGGCTTTGGTTCCGTCAAGCAGTGCAGAGGTATCCTTTTTCCTACGGACAGGAATTTTATGCCTACAATTCCACTTGAACTTGTATAGCCAGTGAATACTAAGAACCCAGAACATTTCGATTGTGGATAGCAATAAGTCTTGTGCCGGATCGTCTGAAATTCTCAGGTAAGGATGTTGCAAGGACTTAATAGCTAGGGATGAAGAAAGATTAAGCTTCTTTGGTAAAACGGGAGCAATATCGAGAATTTCAACTTTGGCTTTGGGATAAGACCTTTCCATCTCTTAAAACTCCACAAATAACGATTGTTTGGCGATCGCATGGGCGTAGGTACTCAGCAGCACCCGTTTATCATGTCCGGTCTGTTCAGCTAAATCCATCGGGTTTGCGCCATTAGCTAGGGCGTGGCTAATGGCGCTGTGGCGGACGGCGTAAGGTTTCCGGTATTCAATATGGCATTGCTCCAAAATGGCCTTCCATGCCCTTGCTCTAAACCGATGGTCGTTAATGGGTAAGCCCTTGGGACTGGGGAACACCAAATCATCAGGTTTTGCTTTAAAGGACTTCGAGCGATCGCACAACATCTTCGCCACCGTTGGGCTAAGCGTCACTGTCCGTGCCTTGCCTGTCTTGGTACTTTTGCGGTGTCCACGGCTCACGCTCTCACCTATCCAACAGGTTTGGTAGTCATCCGCTACATGCTTCCATTGCAGTCCGGCAGCTTCCCCAAATCTGCACCCCACTCCAAACAGAAACATCACAAAGTCGCCGTAGTGCTGGTAATGGGGGGATCTGCGGAAGGCTCCAATGATGGCTTTTACTTCAGCAGCCGTAAAGGGTTTAACCCGCTGCTGTTGCTGTGTCTTAATCTTCACCGCTAAGCCTTCCCAAGGGTTCAGCTCTGCTACGTGGTAGCGTCCCTTTGCCCAGTCCCATGCTGCTGCTATCAGGTAAATATAGGTCTTGGCGGTAATGCCGCTCAGTCGCTCACTTAGGTATGCTGCAAAGTCACCAGCGGTTCGTGTGTTGACCTGATGCGCTGGCATATCCAATCGTGCAGACAGATAGTTCTGTATGCAGGTGTAGCGGCTTTTGGAACCAGGGGCAAGCCCATAGTCTTTAAACCGATGTTGGGCGAAGCGCTCAAACAATTCAGGGCAGCTCACACCAGCAGGGTTAGACCCCACTACTTTAGGGCGATACTTCAGCAGGGTAGTGTCAAACTGACCGCTAACCATGTCCAGCTCTATTCTGCTGGCAATGCCCTGCGCGTAAGCTCGGTTGGTTTTGGTGTCCATTAGCCCAGTGCTGAACTGATGCTTCTTGCCCTCATAGACAACTCTGATTCTTAATCGAGTGCGATCGCGCTCAACGTAAACTCTCATACAGGTTTCACTCGCAATCTGTTACGGGAACATTGCGGGAAACTTAAGGTACTTAAAAGCCCTAAACAGCCCATCCTCATGGACGTCTATTCAGCACAAAGTGACCTGTGAAGTTTCCCTTGAAACCCCGCAAGCCTTATCAGATAATGGTTCCCCAACCAATGGAGCTAAGCGGATTCGAACCGCTGACCCCTGCAATGCCATTGCAGTGCTCTACCAACTGAGCTATAACCCCTAACGCACTCTATCTTCGCGCGAATGCCTGTAAATCGTCAAGGTCATTGACCAAAATACAATAATTCTCATTGAGGTAGAGATGCTAGCCATCTGCTGATTGTTGACGCATATAGCTCAAAAGCCAGCTTACCGAAGTCGCGCGACGGGTGAGGGTCGGGTTGAGTTCGCCCACCTTATAGCCCGTAAACCCAAGCTGCTCCTTCAAAAGCTGCTTATTTTCGGATGGAATAGAGCGAGTGAGCTTAACTGTTGCAGGTCGGCTCCCAATAAAATCTGGCGGCTCTGGATATTGGCTTGACCAGTCCGTAGACACGGAACTTATATCCCACTGGTGTACCTCTGGGGCATAGCGATAGCCTAAACAATGCCACAGTAGACGATTTACCATCTCATCCGGTACTTCGCCGCGAAGAATCCCCCACAGCGTTTCTGTAGACAAAGGCGGTAACTCAGTCATTTCTGCCAGCGGCGACCTCAGATACTACAGGCGGCTTCTGCATGGCAGTTTGCTGGAGCAGCCAGAGCGAACTTGACAACCCAATAAAAAGCCCTGTGATGCCGTGAATGCTGCCTAAAATAATCAGTAAATCTCCAGGCTGGATAAAGCGGGTGGGGTCAATGCTAATAAAGGAGCCAACTCCTTGGGAAAGCGCCTTACCAAACAAAATACCGCCAATGCTCTCCGCACCAATCACCATCAGCAGCATTCCAATTAAGTCTGTAATGAGCGCGGCTCTGATCCAGTTCGTTGTTTCACTTTTAGAAGGCTGACCTTTGGGACTCGGCTTTACCAATCGCCGACTCAGACGCGTATAGAAAAAACTCCAGTACACGCTAATCGAGAGACAAACTACGCCGCCAATCAAGAATGGGATGCCAAGCCCAATTCCAGCACCAGCAGTCGGCACAGGCTGACCTGGGACAGCAGGGCGACCACCCAAGGTGGCGGAGGCAAACAGCACAATGACAATGGCGGCGATCGCCAGCGCCAGCTTGAGCCAAAAACTCACCCAGCCGATCAGCTTAAACTGATAGCCCAAAATCCGAAGTCCTGACAAAAAGGGAGGGGATTCGATGCTGCTGCTTGTTGTGGTCATAGCTACTGGGGGAGTTTATATTGGCTGACAATTTTTTTAGCAAATGCTGGCACATGCGCCTCTAACTTTTCGGGATAATTGCGTTTGACATACAGATAATTGCGCGTGAAGTGAGAATCAATTGAAAACCGAGCGTACTCAAGCCCCTTTGGGCCAATGCGTTCAATAAATACCCCCATTAGCTTTGCCGCCCACATGGGTAAGGTCACGCCCTTGTCATAGGCAGGGATGCTTTGCTGCACAGCCTGACGGCGATCTCCCACTGAATTCACAGGCTGCGTCTCAATTTGATCGGCAATCAAATCCAGCATCTCTTGACCTGTGTCGTTACGAACGACTGTCCACTGCCAGCCAAAGGGTGCGCCCATGTAACCCACTACCAAATCTGCCAGAGAATTTACATAGTCAAAACAGCTCATACACGAGGGCGCAAAGACATCTTTAAGCTGATTGGTTTTAAGACCAAAAAACGGCACCGTCTCTGTAGAGCCATCTTCGTGTTTGAAGTGCACTTTAAAGTCTTGCATGAATTCGTAGTACACCACCGTCTCCGGAGATCGGCTGGTGGTGTCTAAGAACTTTTGTAGCCCCGCACGAGTCACGTTATCTACACAGGGGGTGCCTAGCACATATAGTTTTTCTAGCCCCAGCTCTTTCTCAACTGCTCGCAGCGCCTGGATTTGACAGCCCACGCCAATCACCAGAAGCCGCTTCATGCCCGACTGCTCAATCTGCTCTAGCACCGAAAGATTGGGCGAGAGAGTGGGCTTGTTAACCCGCGCTGCCAAGATATCTTCTGGCGTTCTGGCAATGACAGGCATGGGGCCAAACCGATCTTCTTTGGTGTTCTGGACGCAGACTACGCCCTCTACCATGCCGCGATTCAGCATTTCAATGGCGATCGAGCTAACCATGCCCGTCCACTGCGCCCCTTCGATTGGTTCTGTTTTACGCGCCGCCATCATAGACTGATGCACACCGAAATACACGTCATCGGGGGCATCTAAATCACGGCTGCGTCCGTGGGTTTGTGTTTCAAGCGTAGAAATCTGCTGATTGATAAAGGCACAGGCTTCTTTGACGTAGTGAACATAGTAGGTGTCACATAGCCCACACTCACTACATAGCGCCTTTGCAGGACGTTGGCTTGTGGGCTTCAGGGCTTTTGCTTTTTTGTGGGTCTGCGCCGTCATGGGAGTTTACGTCAAGAAAAAATGAATGCCGCTGCTTTAACCAAGATACCGTAAGGCTTTACGCTACCTATGATTGTAAAGCGTTTGTGAATGCAGCCCACTCATAAAAAACGCCGATCTTCTCAAGAAGATCGGCGTTGAAAGAGATGCATCAATTCGCCTTAATCGCGACTATTGAGCGCAATCAGCAGTCTCAAAATAAATACAAACAGGTTGACATAGGTCAAATACATCGACAGCGCAGCGGGGAGGTACTGATCGTCTTTGTAGGTGCGGGGAAGGATGAAAAAATCGACCACCGCAGCGCCGACGAAGAGCAAAACACCAATCCCTGAGATAGCGATTTCTAACCAGCTTGGCGTATAGATGTTGAAAAATGAGCAGCCGACTTGAGCCAGTAAAACCACAACTAGGGCAATCACCCCGAGCTGGATGGTTTTAGTCAGGGCGAAGCCATCTTGCTCTGTCAAATTAGAGCCAATCGAGCGCGCGGCAATAAAGGTAACGCCACAGCTCAGGGCAGCAATGCCTAGCCCAGTAATGCCAACGCCATTTGTGCGTAACGCCAGGTTAAGGAGCATTGCCAGGGTATACCCAGACAGCAGACTATAGGTTGCCAACAGCGGCAGCGCCACTTTATTGTTGCCACGAGCTGCTACACCTTGGGCGATAAAAAAGAGCGCAATTTCAGCAATAAACGCGACGATAAAAGTCGGCATAAATAGCGCGGGGTTGCTTTGTAGAACGCCCAGCCCGCCCCACGCACCAAAGGCGGTCAATACTAAGCCACCGCCCACGAAGGGTAAGGCGTTTTGAATAACGTTGGGGCCAACCAGCGCGTTTTGTTTGGCCTGCCGAACGGCTTCTTTAAAGTTACTGGTGTTACTCACAGTTTTCCTCTGTATGCCATAAATTGAGGTTCTCTCCTATTGTGGAGTGCTTGGTCAAAAAATGCAGTAGTGATGACCGCATATTTTCGATAGATTGAGCGATCGTGCCCAATTCATCAACCTATGCGGCATATAGAATCTATCTATTATTAGGAGGAAGGGCATTGAGTCTTAAACAAATCTGGCGATTGCTCCAACACACCTTCAAAGAATGGAGTGAAGATAAAGCCTCAAGGCTGGCTGCGGCACTAGCCTACTACACGGTGTTCTCTCTGACTCCACTGCTGACCATTACGCTAGCAATGGTGGGCATATTTTTTGGAAAAGATGCGGCACGAGGAGAACTGGTTGCTCAAATTCAAGGGCTGGTGGGTCGCCAAAGTGCCCAGGTGATTGAAACGGCGATCGCCAACATTAGCCAAAACGCTCACCCTGGCATTATTTCTATTATCAACGTTGGCATTTTGCTGTTTGCAGCCTCTGGCGTTTTTACAGAACTCCAAGATGCCCTCAACACAATTTGGGAAGTTGCACCAAAACCTGGCAAAGCCGTCCGTATATTTATTCGTCAGCGATTACTGGCCTTCGTAATGGTTCTAGGCATAGGCTTTTTACTGCTCGCCTCCCTAATGCTCAATACTTTTCTCGTGGCAATTTCTCATCTTTTCGTTAATATTTTGCCCGGGGGAAACGTTCCCTGGCAGCTTTTCAATACCGTAGGTTCCTTTGTCCTGACGACACTGCTATTTGGCCTCATCTATAAGTATTTACCTCAGGCAAAAATTGCGTGGAGCGATGTTTTAATTGGCGCTCTAATGACGGCCATACTATTTTCAATTGGGAAATATGCTCTAGGACTATATCTTGCAAACAACACCTTTAGTTCGGCCTTTGGTGCAGCAGGATCTTTAGTATTTGTTGTGGCCTGGGTTTTTTATTCTGCTCAAATTCTGTTTTTTGGTGCAGAGTTTACCCACGTTTATGCAAGACAGTATGGCTCCTGCATTCGGCCCAAGAAATACGCCGTCTCCTTGACTGAGGATGCTCGTGTTCAGCAAGGCATCCCCCACATAAAGTATGTGAAAGGGCTAGTAAAAGGACAGCTTGATGCCTCAATGCTTTTGCAAGCAAAACTAGACTTAATTCCAAGATTTTTAGATTTAGGATTAAGCTCCACAGAAGTTGCACAGGGGCTAGACATATCTATTGCCCAAGTACAATCTATTATCAATGATGCTCAAGACTCTTCTGAATAATGTGAGCATTTTGAGCTTAAAAATATCAGTTATTTAAGTTTTATTTACACTTGTTCTTAAGGAGAAGTCTGCACAGTGGGAGAAACAGGCAACGCATCATCTTGAATGGGTGCAGCATCCAAAAACTCTTCTAGATCAATATAGGTAGAAGCGGCTCCTCGGGTAATAGGCCCTCGGGCATTAATTCTAACATCCATCAAATCACGCAGTACCTGCTGCGGGTTATCCTTTGGCTCAAGCGTTAGCAGAAGTCCCTTGCAAGGTCCACCATACTCTTCTGCCACACAAATAACGTTTTGATCGTTAATTTTGCCCGTCGTTAGATAAGTAAGATTCCCTTTGCCATAAAAGTATTGAAACCGACGAGAGACTTCTATGCAGCGGCTTTCAGGCGTAAAGTCACTCTGGCTATTGGTGAAAAAGTTAGACTTCCAGTGAATCATCAACACGTTTCCCCGCTGCGTTCGTGCGATTGTGGTGGGCATAACTCCCCCTGTTACTGCATTGCGACTTTTGCCACAGAAGAAGCGAGCATTGGACTGGAGTTCTGCTTGAGCAGAGGGGACAAACGGCAGAGAAGCCATTAAGCCCAGCGCTGTAATACCAATAGCAGAAAGAAAAGTGACTTTCATGATTTTACTGAGAATGATCTAATAATTGAGGGGGGAGTAACAGGTACGAAGAAAGATTTAGCAATTAGAAATCTCTAGGAAGATAATATGCCATCGTCCCCTGCTCAATGAGTGATCTAAGTCGGATTTAGATGTGACTTCGATCACTGTAGGAGCAAAAAGCTTGATTCATTACTTTGACCCACCTCCTGCTCAACAATTCGATTTAGGAGAACGTCGTCTAAATTTCCGTAGATTTAATAACTCTTAGTCGTGGATCAACTGAAACAATTGGAGCATCGTATCTTAGCTGGCGCTGACCAGAATAGAACTGCCTTCGGTTTTGACGGCAAACTTTGCAAGGGGTTGGGTTGCTGGACCTTTAGCAACGCTGCCGTCTGCCTTAAATTCGGTGGCATGACAGGGGCACAGAAAGCCTTTAGACTGGTCGCTCCAATCTACAACGCAGCCTTTATGGGTACAGGTTGCATTGAAGGCCAACAGTTTAGTTTTGTCACTGGGGTCGCGCACGACAAGTAAAGGTCCTGCTGCAAATTTTTTGTCCTGGATAAATCCATTTTTATCGAGGTCTTGCATCGTACCCACTGCGGTTAATCCGCTGACAGCAGAAGGCTTTGGCGGGGCGGATTGTTGTGCCGTGGGTTGGGTTGAGTCTGGGGTGCAGGCGGCGATCGCCACTGGCAGACTACTTGCCAAGGCACCCACGCCTACCCGCAGTAAAAACGCTCGACGATCCATAGGGGTTCTCCGTAAAAGGTCTCCAGAACTTTTCTGTCATTATGCAGCCTCAAGGCTGTTTTATGACCCGACGAATCCAGCGATCAATTGCGGCATTGACGGCTTCAGGACGTTCATCATGGGGACAGTGACCTGCATCTACCCACTCCAGTTCCGCGCTTGGATAACACGTCTGGAAACGCAGCGCCTTTGCAGTGGTCATCCACGGGTCGGCTTCGCCCCAAAGCAGCAGCATAGGACATTTTAGTGCAGTCAGCAGTTCATCTAGCTTTCGCCCAGGCGGCTGCTTAAAGACTGCGGCAAATACGTCTAGGGCACCCTCATCAAAAGCGGGGCGGTAAATATCTTCAATAAGCTGATCGGTTACAGCGGTTGGGTCTTTGTAGACCTTGAGCAAAATCTCACGAATGCGATCGCGGTTTCGAGTCCGGTTAAACAGCACAAAGCTCGCCACTTCAATGACGCCAGGCAGCTTAAAGAGATTCCGCGTTAGGTCGCCCATCATCTGCCGCCAAACGGGAGGCTGCACTGCGCTATCTTCAGAGAAAGGGCCTGCACAGTTGAGTAAAATCAGCCCCTGGGTCCACTCAGGACAGTCCACTGCAAAGCATAGCGCCGAATAGCCTCCCAAGGAATTTCCGGCAATAAAGACCGGAGCCTGCACGACCTGGGCACAGAACTCTCGAAGCTGATCGCGCCAAAGGTCTGCACTGTAGGTAATTTTGGGCTTCTGTGATCGCCCAAACCCTAGCAAATCTACCGCCCAAACGCGATAGTGAGCAGACAGCACCTCAATATTTTTGCGCCAGTGGTCGGTCGAAGCCCCAAAGCCATGAATTAAGACAAGATTGGGTCCCGTTGACCCAGCCTGCACGTAGTGAATTTGCCAATTGTTCCAATCCCAATAAGCCGATTCGCTGGTCTGATGTGCAATGGCATCAAGCTGCATGATGTCCCCTCGTTTAATATCCTGAAGCGTTAAGAAAAAGGCTCTGAGGAGGGAATTCTAAAAAAATCCATCTATAGAGAGTCTTCTTTAGGATAAATGAGGTGACAAAATTAAGCGAAGTACCTAAGCTTAAGAAAATTTGATGAGTTTTTGTGCTGACTCACGAACTTCAGTAAGATGAAGTTAAGTGTTGTTTAAGTGAAGCATTGGCTTCGCCTAAACTTACACAAAACGTCCGCATTAGAGGAGGTGCAGACATGCTATCCCCAATCGACATCATCGGCCAACAAGTTTGGATAGAGATTCCCAAAGATCCTGACTATCCTCATTCAGATTCGTATCGGATTAAGGCAACGCTCACCCAGCCCACGTCGCCCCCTTGGTTTTATGCTCGGTTTGATTCACCCCCTGCTGCCGTTAGAGAGGCAGGTCAGTGGCTGAGTCTTAAAGAGGCTCAAGACGCCTACTTATATAGCCCTGTGCTTGAAGAC
>JBGSVR010000587.1:0-2585 GCA_041752855.1 Thermosynechococcaceae cyanobacterium | reverse complement strand
GTTAAATTCCCAAACGACTAGCCCTAAGTGCCGCTCAATTACGGTGCTTTCTAACGCTGGATTGATGAGTGGCACTTGTAAAACAAATCGACTTTTGGCACCTATCGCGGTACTCCATTCCCCGATAGGGTCACATCGCAGAGCTGGGTTAAGCCACTGATGCATCAATTGGCGATCAGTGATGGTGCGATCAACGACCTCCAGTGAGGCGTTAATTTGAATCGTTTGCTCAAAGATTTGGCTGTTGCCATTGACTGCTAAATTCATTGCTTAAAGGATGCGTTGCAGGCGTTTGATCGACTCCATCAAAGCGTAGCAGTTTATCTAAAATCCTAAAGCAAACTCAAAAAGATGAGGGTGTCTCGTCTAAATTTTTGTGCGATCGCCGCATGTAATGGCGATCATTTGTGACTATGCTGATTTATTGCTGGACTTGAACGCAGTAGGTACATAGGGAGATGCCGATTATGTTAAACCATCTTTTGGCTGTGATTATGGAGCTAGGAGGGTTGAGCCTATTTTTATCGGGCTTTTTCTTTCCTGAAGTGCGACGAAAATCCGATTTTGCCTGGAGCGGTGTAGCGTTGCTCTACGCACTGGTGCTGTGGATTGAAGGCGATAGCACCCCTAGCGGCGCACTTTTAGGGCACATTGCTAGTGTTGCCCTCATTTTATGGTTTGGATGGCAAACCCTTACGCAGCGACGGCAGTTTGCGCCACCAGAAGACCAAACGGCTATCCCTGGCTCTCTTGAAACGCTAACGCCTTTCCTAAAAGATGGATGGGCGCAAATCATGGTTGCCTATGGTGAAACATCAGCTTGGGTACAAAATCAATTAGCAAAAGAAGATTCAGGCACTCTGCCAGAAAGACAAACCCCTTCTACCCCATTGCAAGATGCTAGTGATGAAGATTGGGAAAATAGTGGGGCTTCTTCTACCAGTCTTCCAGGGGAAACATCTGAAAGTTCTACAGAGCCAGTCGCAGAAGTGCTGGAATCAGAGACAGATATCGAGCTTACTCAAGTACAAGAAACCCCTGAAATTGTTTCTGACCCAATTCTGATCCAAGCAGAATCTGAAGAAATTCAATCTCCGATCGTCTCCGAAGCACAAGCATCTCCAGATTTAGCACATCCGGCTACGCCCACAGTAACGGAAGCACCCACTACAGCAGAAACCGATAATTCCCCTCAAAAAGCAATCGTAGCTGAAGCCACTTCAGTGTCTGATGCGGAGCAAAATAACCCTTATACAGAAGACCCTGAGGAGAAAACCAATGTCTCAACACTAGAGGACGATGATGGATCTTGGCCTCCTAAAGACCTCACCTAAACATTAGACCTCTTGCACGAATATGACCCTCACCCCCAGCCCCTCTCCCAGAACGGGCGAGGGGAGCCGGAATTAGCCCTTTTCCCACCAGGGGAAAAGCGTTGTCCTGCTGTGTCCTGAGCTTGTCGAAGGGGGTAAAGCCTTTGGCTATAAGAAAGGGATGAAGGGGTTGAGATTGATGCAAGAGGTCTATTGGTTAGGAACTTCCAAGGAAAAACCCATGCCAGAGTAACGGTAGACAAAAGAAGCCGGAGTGATAAAAAACAGCTAAACCGTAATGCAAACCATTTTGCAGATTGCTGCTACCACTGCCGCTAAGTAGATGGGCGTAATTAAATTACCGATGGGGTTTGGGTTTCGACTTCGCGGTTCGGCTGAGCGCTCACCGTCGAAGCCTCAACCCGTGCCAATACGGAAATTGAGGGTTGAGCGAAGCCGAAACCCGTTTTATAGTTAATTCAATCTGCCTACTTATCTGCGCTGAAACCCTTTATTGGCCTTGCTAACATCTTTAGGCTTTTGAGCCTGGGTTTTATACACTTCCATCACCGCATCTTGGAAAAGACTGTGCAAATGAACCGGAACACTTGCAGTTTCAGGCAGGATCGGCTTGAGTTGTTTACCGTAAGACTGCAACAGTGGGTTAAGTCCCTCAACCAGCCCAAACGCTGGCTGCTCTAAAGCCTCTTGCAGTAGCCGTTCTAGTGGGACGGGATACTGCTGTGCCAAGCGATGCCAAAGGTATGCATTCATTTCAGGCTCGTTTAGGGCTTGACGGACTAGTTTTTTATCTTTTTCTGTCGGTGCAGTGTCTAGTTCTAAAAGCGCTTTAATTTGAGGATAGCTTGATAAATAAACCTGTCCCCACTGAGGATGGGTTAGTAATGTGACCTGCTCAGCTTTTTTGAGGGCATCCGGCAAGCTAAATTGTGGCTGAATCATTGCGGATTTAGCAGACGTTTCAGCAGATGGCTTATGCAGTACTTCATCCGTCTCTAAAACCTGAGTCATTTCAGCGCTATCTTCTTCAAAATCACTATGCTGTTTCGTTAAATCTGAAAGAGACTGGTTGCTGTCTATACCTGCTGCGGCTAGACGATTCTGGGTTACGCGTTCTTGAAAAAGCTGTAGCTGCTGATTTGCTTTATACCCTGGCAAGGTAACTTCTTCGCTTCCAAAAAAATCGAGCCATTCTTGATGAGATTGCTCAACGGAGCGCCAAGCTTCTTCAAGCAGTTCTGGGGCATCTCC
>JBGSVR010000586.1:0-3060 GCA_041752855.1 Thermosynechococcaceae cyanobacterium | reverse complement strand
CAACCCTCAAGACTACGGCACCAAGCATACGTGGCTAGGCCGCTATCGCCATGAGGCCGTTGGGGTGCGGGCTGAGGCGGGTAAGCCCTTGGCGTTTTACTCAGGCTGCGATCGCCGTGGTGGGCACCTCTACAAATTTGTTAGCCGCGATCGGGTCGTGAACCCTAAAGATAAACGCAATTCTCGCCTGCTTGAAGCGGGGATGCTCTTCGCCGCAAAGTTTAACCCCGACGGCACAGGTCAGTGGATTGCGCTTAAACCCGACACACCCGTGAATCCAATCCTGCCCAGCCAGCTATTGGGCAATCTGCTGCCGCTCCCCAAACGTCCAGAGGGTGGCTATTTAGCTGCTAAAACCGACGAAGAAGTGCTGGCGTTTAGGCAGCACTTCAAAACCCTGGCTGATTTGTACACAGGCAGCAGCCCCCTCGAACAGCAGGGCGCAATTTTAATTGATGCCCATTACGCAGGAAATGCGGTTGGCGCAACGGCAACGGCTCGTCCTGAAGATACCGATATCGCGATGGACGGCTCTTTGTACATCGCCTTTACCTCCGGGACGCCAGGGAGTGACGGCGGCATTGACCCCACAATTTTCAAAGGGCCTAAGGGTGAAACGCCCTATGAGTATGGCTTCATTATGCATTTGGTCGAAGACAAGGCAGACCCTGCCGCGCTCACCTTCCGCTGGTCAATGCTGGCAACGGGCGGGGAACCAGCGGAGGGTGGCCTTGGCTTTGCCAACCCAGACAATCTGCTGTTTGACCGAACTGGCAACCTATGGATGGTGACGGATATGTCTAGCGATAAGCTAAATAAGGCAATCCCGACCCGTCTTGAGGCGGATAAGCCCGTGAGCCAGTCAAACCTGCGGGGACTGTACGGCAATAATGCGATTTGGTTTATCCCCACGCGCGGTAAGGAAGCTGGAAAAGCCCATTTATTTGGCATGGGGCCAATGGAGTGCGAAACAACAGGGCCATGTTTTAGCCCTGACCACAAAACGCTGTTTCTCTCCATTCAGCACCCAGGAGAGGTCAACGGCATTCGCAAAGCACAGGCATCTCAAAGCCGACCGTTTGCAATGAAGACCACAGACGGCAAAGACTTTATCCAAACCCGTCAGGTTCCGGTGGGTTCCAACTGGCCGAACCCAAATACCGCTAAACCGCCTCGCCCTGCGGTGGTGGTAATTAGCCGCGTGGATGGACAGGCAATCTAGCATCAATGCACAGCAAGGGTTCTCGGACTTAATCAAAAAAGTCAGATCTTGGTGACGTCGAGAACCCGCTACAGTAGTGACAGCTTAGGATCGTGAATTAAATAACTTACAGAATTGCTGGGAAGCGATGTGCTTTGCACTCCCTCATCCCCTAACCCCTTCTCCCAGAGCGGGAGAAGGGGGACAAGATTCTTACTCCCCTCTCCCGCTCTGGGAGAGGGGCTGGGGGTGAGGGTCAATGTTGGAGGTTATTAAATCCATGATCCTTATAAATAGTCTGTTTTCTGCTTGTTCTGAATTTTTAATCTGATTGAATCTTGTTATGGTGAAGCCTACCCAACGTCCCCAAAGCCCTAATTTCTCCTCTGGTCCTTGTGCAAAGCGACCGGGCTGGACTGTCGATGTCTTGAGCAATGCGTTTCTGGGGCGCTCTCACCGCTCTCGTTTGGGACGCGATCGCCTCAAGGAAGTCATTACCCGCACCAAGGCAATTCTAGGCATTCCTGACTCTTACCTATGCGGCATTGTGCCTGCCTCTGATACCGGTGCCGTTGAGCTAGCGCTGTGGTCACTGCTAGGGGAGCGAGGCGTCGATATGGTGGCGTGGGAAAGCTTTGGGTCAAGCTGGGTTACAGACGTACAGAAACAGCTTAAGCTCAGCGACTGCCGCACCTTTAAGGCTGACTATGGCGTTTTGCCAGATTTTACTCAGGTAGACTGCGATCGCGATGTCGTCTTTACCTGGAATGGCACCACCTCTGGGGTCAAAGTGCCAAACGCCGACTGGATTGCAGACGACCGCCAGGGATTAACCATTGCGGATGCCACTTCTGCGGTGTTTGCGATGGAGATGCCCTGGCCTAAATTAGATGTCGTTACCTGGTCTTGGCAAAAAGTAATGGGGGGTGAAGCAGCCCACGGAATGCTAGTCTTAAGCCCCCGTGCAGTAGAACGGCTAGAGCGCTACACACCCACCTGGCCTTTACCCAAAATCTTTCGCATTACCAAGGGCGGCAAAGTAGACAAGGCCATTTTTGAAGGGGACACCATCAACACGCCTTCCATGCTGTGTGTTGAAGATGCCTTGGATGGACTCAAGTGGGCTGAATCTATTGGCGGGCTGTCGGCGTTACTGGGGCGATCGCAATCTAACCTCAAGACCATTGAAGAGTGGGCTGAGCGCACCGATTGGGTAGACTTTTTAGCCGTTGAGCCAATCACGCGCTCCAATACCTCTGTGTGCCTTAAGGTCGTGGATCCTTGGTTTGTGGCCTTAACCGCAGAAGAGCAGGCCAAAGTCATTAAGAAAATGGTGGCCTTGCTAGATGCAGAACAGGTTGCCTACGATATTGCATCCTACCGCGATGCCCCGTCAGGTCTTCGGATTTGGGCGGGTGCCACGGTAGAGCAAGCCGATATTGAGGCTCTACTGCCGTGGCTAGACTGGGCTTATGCAGAGACAAAGGGAACTTAAGAACCTACCGTGTACACACACGTCTTAGAAAAATCCCCTCCTCGGAGGGGTGCCCGTAGGGCGGGGTGGGTTAGTCAGTAGCGCCATGACTAACTCACCCTTGCCCCTCCCCTTGCTGAGCCTCTTCGAGAGGAGATAGAGGGGATGAATCGGTGATTGCTAACTCAAACCAACCAACTAGGCCAAAACCTAGTCAGGCAAAATAGAGCGCTGACACTTTGGGCAAATCGCGTGAATCAAAAGTTGGCAGTCGAGCAGATGAAAGCCTTCTTTTTCCGCTGTTTTAGAACCCACCTTGAGAATCGACTCGCTTTTAAACTCAATCGTCCGGTTGCACTTCACACAAATGAGGTGGTGATGGTGA
>JBGSVR010000585.1:0-9760 GCA_041752855.1 Thermosynechococcaceae cyanobacterium | reverse complement strand
TTGCAAGACAATTAACTGTATGTATTGTGACCCGTTGTTCGACGCTTGTCGATTCAGAAAAAGTCAGGTCTTTGCACAAAAAAGTCAGGTTTTAGATTTTTCCTTAGAGTTTTGCTGCGATGGGGCAGGGCGAAACAGATGAGCATGGTCGGGATGGTAGAGACGCGATCGCGCTCCTTCTGCCTTCACCGGATTTAACGCAGGGCTAATCAGGTACATGGTGGTGCGCTCTAGCTGCTGCGCTTTTGTCACCTCAGCCATTTGGCCTAACGGTACGACCCAAAGCTGCTCATCGGGCCAGCCCAGCCGAAAGCAAATCGCAACGTGGGTTTCGGCTGGGTAGTGCGCCAACAGCTTAGCTTGTGCTGCTTCAACATGACGGGCGCTGAGATATAGACACAGGCTAGCCTGATGTGCTGCCAAACCTGCCAGTTCCTCTGCTAGGGGCATGGTGGTGCGTCCGCTGATGCGCGTCAAAATAATGGTCTGCACCAGTTCTGGTATCGTTAGCTCGACCTGAAGCCGAGCGGCGGCAAGCTGAAACGTACTGATGCCAGGAATAATCTCAAAGGGAATTCCAGCCTCACCCAGCGCCTGGATTTGCTCGTGGACAGCGCTGTACAGGCTTGGGTCGCCTGACTGGAGCCGAACGACGGATTGATGACGCGATCGCACCCGATCAATCAAGATCGGCAGAATGTCTTCAAGGGTTTTGTTGGCAGTTTGAATCACCTCTGCCCCTGGCTTTACCGCCTCTAAAACCTGTAGCGGAATGAGAGAGTCGGCATACAGCACCACGTCGGCCTGAGACAGAATGCGATGGGCCTTTAGCGTGAGCAGTTCTGGATCGCCAGGGCCAGCGCCCACAATATAAACGGCAGGAAGGAGAGCGTGAGTCATGATCAATAGCCGAGAGGGGTCTGTTTGGCGGCGGCAGCGGTATCGGGTAGGGTGCGCCGCAGCAGGTACAGCCAAGTTAACCCCACCCCGCCCAAAATAATGCCGACTAAGCTTACCATCTGCGCCATTTTGAGAGAGCCAAACATGAGGCTATCGGTACGGCAGCCCTCAATCCAGTAGCGCCCCATGCTATAGGCGATCGCATATACCAAAAACAGCGTCCCTCGCTTGGCCTTGGGAAACTTCATAAATAGCGCCATCAACAGACCAAACACCATTAAATTCCACAGAGACTCATACAAAAACGTGGGGTGATAGTACCCGACAGACTCAAATCCAGCAGGCCGACGATCCTCTGGAATAAAAAGCTTCCAAGGTAAATCGGTGGGGCTACCAAAGGCTTCGGAATTAAAGAAATTGCCCCAACGACCGATCGCCTGTCCCAAAATTAAAGAAGGAGCCACAATATCTGCCAGCCGCCAAAACGAGCAGCGCTTAACGCGACTAAATAAAATGGCTGCCAGAGTACCCCCAATAATTGCGCCGTGAATGGCAATGCCGCCGCGCCAAATCGCCAAAATTTGGTCTGGGTGCTGGCTGTAATAGCTCCACTGAAACAGCACATAGTACAGCCGCGCCCCAGGGATTGCGCCCACAATCAGCCAGATTAAGAGATCTCCGACCAAATCAGGACTAAGCTGACGCGACTGAGCCAGCCGCTGGGCAAGGGTAAGCCCAATTAATACTGCACTTGCAATCAGCAGTCCATACCAGCGCACGTTAAGTGGACCTATGGGGAACCCAACGCCAGGGGAGGTAAATTCAACGGCAGCCGTTAAGGTAAAGAAGGTAGTTAGCAGCATTCGCAATCCAGATGGGTTAATCCACGATTGTTAGTATGCCACCCACTGATCCTAGGAGGGAATTGCGATGGCGACAGGCTTTACTTCAATTTTGGCAGTCCCCCAGCGCTTAAGGTATTGGCATAAGGTCTTTGTTTCCTTATTTTTGGGTCTGGCATTGCTTATGACAGGCTGTAGCCTGCCACAAGTTAGTGCGGAGTCTCGACTATTTCTTAACCTATCAGCGTCTTTAGCTGCAAGCTATACGCTCCCACAGTCTAATTTTAACGGCACAACGCTGGGTGGGTTTTCGGCGCTGACCTACAGCTCCCAGGCAAATCGAATTTACGCACTAGCCGATGATAAGACCAGTCCTCGATTCTATACATTCAGCCTCAACCGAGATGACTCTCGCTCTAACTCATCGCCCCTGAATGTCGAAACCGTAACGCTTCTCAGAGATCCGCTTCAGGTTGCCCCATCCAACCCGTCCGCTACGTTAGATGGAGAAGGGTTGGTGCTGACTCGGCATGGCACGGTTTTTGTGGCGAGCGAGGGGAATCACAGTCTTAAGATTCCGCCCCGCCTGAGCGAATTTAAGGTAGCCGATGGCGCTTGGCAGCAAGATCTGCCGCTCCCAAAACAGTTTTGGGCGCTTAACCCAGATGACGACACCCTAGCTTTAGGGGTTAACCCGAATCAGGGCTTTGAGTCTTTGGCAATTAACGCAGAGGGCGATCGCCTTTTCACCGCCACCGCAACCCCGCTGAAGCAAGACACATCTCAACCGTTCAGCCGCTTTTTACACTACTGGATTGGTGAACCGGAGCCTATTCTGATTTCCGAGCATCTTTACCCGCTTGATTCAGACCCCAAAGATGGCACCCTTCACGCTTTAACAGACCTCATTTCGATTGATAATGCAGGCCACTTTATAAGCCTTGAGCGCAGCTATAGCCCTATCACAGGCTACGGCGCAACCCTCTATCAACTTGCCACAGGCGTTGCCACCGATATCTCTGGGATGCGTACCCTGCCGTCTAATCTGAAGGGCATTGTACCGATTCGCAAACAGCTACTGCTGAATCTCACAGATCTAAAGATTTCGCTCCAAAATTTAGAGGGTCTTTCGCTTGGCCCTCAGCTCTCGGATAGAAGTCGCAGCCTACTTCTTATCAGCGATAACGGCTCTAATCCAGCCGTGCCCACTCAGGTGCTGATGCTGCGCTTAGGAAAGCGATTGTCCCAACTCAAGACATAGAACTTTTGCGTCAACTTGTCCCCCTCATTCCAACCCCTTATCTCACTGGGCCACCGTGTACACACAAGGCTGAGAAAAATCCCCTCCTCGGAGGGGTGCCCGTAGGGCGGGGTGGGTTAGTCAATAGCGCTACTGACTAACCCACCCCTACCCCTCCCGAGAGGGGATTGATGAATCGGTTTGTGTCTACACGGTAGCCTTTATGGGAGAGAGTCTACGCTTCGTCAAGGGCAGCAATACCAGGGAGTACCTTGCCTTCTAGTAGTTCTAAGCTAGCGCCACCACCCGTCGAAATATGGCTCATTTGATCGGCTAAGCCTACCTTTTCAACGGCGGCAACAGAATCACCCCCACCAATAATGGTGATGGTGCCCTTGCCTGTGAGAGAAGCAAGACTACGGGCGATCGCCTCAGTGCCCACCGCAAACTTATCGAACTCAAATACCCCCATCGGGCCATTCCAGATCACGCTTTTCACGTCATCCAGAGCCGCCACAAATTCCTTAACCGAATCTGGGCCAATGTCTAGACCCATCCAACCATCAGGGATATCATTCACGCTAACGGTTCGGGCATTGGCATCAGGGGCGAAATTATCTGCCACTACCACATCTGTGGGCAGCAAAAACTGAACGCCTTTTTCCTTTGCCTTTAGCTCTAGGGCACGGGCGAGGTCTAACTTATCTTCTTCAACCAAAGACTTGCCGACGTTAAGGCCACGCGCCTTGTAGAACGTAAAAATCATGCCGCCGCCCAAGAAGATCTTATCCACCTTATCGAGCAGCGTTTCAATTACGCCAATCTTGCTAGATACCTTAGATCCACCCACAATCGCCGCCAGAGGCCGCTGAGGATTTTCAATCGCATTTTGGAGGTACTGTAATTCTTTCTCAATTAGGTACCCAGCCACGCAAGGGCTAAGGTAGTGCGTTACGCCTTCAGTCGAAGCGTGGGCACGGTGAGCGGTTCCAAATGCATCGTTCACAAAAAGATCGGCATTTGCGGCAAGCTGCTTTGCAAAGTCAGGGTCGTTGCTTTCTTCACCAGGGTAAAAACGCACATTCTCTAGCAGCGCGACCTGTCCAGATGCCAACGCGCCGATCTTCGCTGCGGCTTCATCACCAATACAGTCGCCCACAAATACAACAGGTGTCCCCAATAGCTCAGAGAGGCGTTGGGAGACGGGCGCAAGAGTATATTTTTCTTTTCCATTTTTCTCAACGTCTTTGTAGCGCCCAAAGTGGCTGGCTAGAATAACCTTTGCACCCTTAGCCACCAAGTCTTTAATAGTGGGCAACGCAGCGCGGATGCGGGTATCATCCGTGATGGCACCTGTTTCTTTATCTAAAGGGACATTAAAATCAACCCGCACAAATACGCGTTTGTTGGCTAAATCAGCGGATGATAAATTTGCTAGAGTTTTTTTGGACACGTCTGTCTCTCCTATGTGCGTCTATTAAAAGCCGAGTCAGAGCGGGCTATATCCACCATTGCTCTGGCTGCCGAGTCAATTTCAATAAAAATCAATGAACCCCTGCCGTCAACAATTTTACCGGAGTCGGTACCCTGGAGGAGCGTTTCATGTTTAAGACCGTTTTGTTTCCCGTTGATCAAAGCCGTGATTCCCGCGAGGCGGCTGAAACTGTTGCAGAGTTAGTTAAACTTTGCAGCGCAAAACTCATCATTCTTTCTGTAGAAGATGATTCTGAAGAGCCAGGGGGCAGTCCTGCGTCTCGTCTATCACCGGAGGTCATTGATCAGCTCCTAGAATCTGCCAAGACAACCTTTTTGGACTGGGGCATTACCGCCCAGACGCTCCATCGCAGCGGCAAAATTGCCTTCACCATCTGTGATGTTGCTGATGAGCTGAATGTCGATATCATCATCATGGGCTGTCGCGGCATTGGCTTAACGGAGGAAGGAGCCAATGACAGCGTGAGTAATCGCGTTATTAACCTGTCTCCTTGCCCTGTCCTGATTGTGCCGTAGCCCTATGATTGACTGGGGTGTGCAGCTCTAAAATCCTTCAGAAAATAAAGTAACCCTATGCTAAAGCTATACGGTGGCGCACGCAGTCGAGCTTCGATTGTGCAGTGGTACCTCGAAGAACTGGGCGTTCCCTACGAATTTGTTTTGCTTGATATGCAGGCAGGCGAACACCGCAAGCCTGCGTTTTTAGCCCTTAACCCCATCGGTAAGGTGCCTATTATTCAAGAGGGCGATTTTGTCTTGTCAGAATCTGGCGCAATTTTGCTCTACCTTGCCCAAAAGTACGATCCTTCTTATCCCTCTACGCCAGAGCAACAGGCGGAACTTTACCAGTGGGTGCTGTTTGCCAATGCAACCCTTGGCCCTGGGGTGTTTGTAGAAACCAGTCGAGAGAAGGAAGCGCCAGTATTGCTGGGGCCTTTGAGCGATCGCCTTCTCAATCAGCCCTACATCCTCGGCACATCCTTCACCGTTGCGGATGTGGCGCTGGGTTCTATGCTGGCTTACATCCCCCTCATGCTGAAGTTAGACCTTAGCCCCTATCCTGGCGTGGTGGCCTACATTACCCACTTAACTGAACGCCCCGCCTATAAAAAGGTCATGTCAGGCCGAGGGACATAACTAAAAAGGCGCTCAGCGATTTGTCTTAATGCTTAGTACGCAATCGATCATCAAATTAACCAATCCTTGATTTAAGGCTCCTGCACTGCGCAATTGGTACATTAGACTGAAAGAGGCATAATTTTCAGGTTCGCTTTACTCTATTTAGCACCGCTCAACTTCTGTACCGCACTGCCGATTCTTCACAGGCGATCTACTATGAACATCCCCGTCAAGTCCGAAGGTCAAATTATCTATCCCATTTCCAAGCCGGAAGTGCCCCAAGAACTGGCAGAAAGCGTCATTCTTTCTTCGATTAATGACCTCTACGACTGGGCGCGTCTTTCGAGTCTGTGGCCTCTGCTGTACGGCACGGCCTGCTGCTTTATTGAAGTAGCTGCTATGATTGGCTCACGGTTTGACTTTGACCGCTTTGGTCTGGTTCCACGCTCTAGCCCTCGTCAGGCCGACCTGCTCATTACAGCAGGTACTGTCACCATGAAGATGGCACCTGCATTAGTGCGTCTTTACGAACAGATGCCCGACCCTAAGTATGTGATTGCGATGGGAGCCTGTACGATTACAGGCGGTATGTTCAGCAGCGATTCGCCGACAGCGGTACGTGGTGTAGATAAGCTGATTCCGGTGGATGTGTATCTGCCAGGTTGCCCGCCCCGACCTGAAGCCATCATGGATGCAGTGATTAAGCTGCGCAAAAAGATTTCGGATGAGGATATGCGGGAGCGGGGCAAGATGCGCCAAACTCACCGCTACTACAGCACTACCCACAATATGAAGGTGGTGCCCCCCATTTTGACCGGTGAATACCTTCGAGCTGAGGCGCGTCAGGCACCGCCTAAAGCTCTAGGAGAAGCGTTGGGAATGCCTGTGCCTGCGTTGAAGATCGCTGAGAAAGAGAAGGCATAAGATTTCTATTGTCTGTACGTCTGTAAGTGCGTAAGACCTTGCGCACTTACAGGCAATGTTGAGTGCAGTTGTATTTGAGTAACCCATAGATGAGGGTTACACGAAAGTTTGCTGTATAAACATAGTTAGGATCACTACATGCAGCACTTGCTCAATTCGGTCGAAAGCGCACTAGCTCAACGTAACTACTACGCTGCTCTGGCAATGGCGTTGACGTTGCCCGACATCATTGGATGGGTGAAGGATCCTTCCGAATGCTCAAAGCGCAGATGCGTTAAATGGTTTGATGCCTATATGGCAAAGAAATACCACAGACCCGCCAAAATAAATATGACCGAGAAGCAATTTCTATCGGGTAGTGATTTCTATGCACTTCGTTGTGCTTATCTGCATGAGGGGCGCGATGAAATTCTTGAGCAGCGTGCAAGATCCGTGCTTGAAAGTTTCCAATTCGTCGTGCCGCCAGAATCTTGGACGGTACACTGCAACTCAGTCAATGACACTTTGCAGCTTCAGGTAGATGTGTTTTGTCGAGAAATACTTGCAGGAATCCGAGATTGTTTGGCTGATCTGAAGAACGATAATGAAGCGCAGGGCCGCCTCAGCAACCAATTAGTCATCAGGGACCTGAGAGGGAACGTTCTCCTGTGATGCTCGTCATTCAACGGGCTTGCTACAGCGGGCAGACCTGGCCGCTGTAGCAAGCCCGTTAAAACCATCTCAATTTCTCGTAGTGACCACCGATCGCAAATATGTAAATGTAGTCGCTATCAAACTTATAGATTATTCGATCCCTTTGGGATAACCTGCGGGACCAAAGGCCAGATAAATTATGTTTAAGCGGTTCAGGTTTACCGATTCCTGTTTTTGGATCGCCTCTCAGCATTTCTTTAAGGATTTTACAAAGATTTTCGTGTAGTTTTTTATTATTTCGACGCAATTGCTCATAGGCATTCCAGGTATCCCCCTCAAATACTAAGGATCTCATCAATCTCCCCATAGGTTGGTGAATAACCTTGTTTCTGCGTATGAGTCGCCATTGAATCGGCAATTTGCTTCATGAGGCTACTGTTTTGCAGCACATATAAAGTTTCTTGTTCTTGCTCCCAGTCCTCAGCGCTCACCACAACAAAATCTTGTCCATTCCGACGAGTCACCTTCAGAGGATTGTGTTGACTAATCACTTTCTCAACACAATCTTTCAGCGTGTCTCTAAATTTATTTACACTCACGGTATCCATCGGGGTCAAGCTCCAAGCGTACGGTACTACAGTACATTTTATACCAAAAAAACCTTAGTGACTTTACTCAAGTCGTTTCTGGGACATGGAACAGCCGATGCCTGAATACAGACTTTAATACAACTCCAAGCAGTGGAAATTAGGATTGCTCAGAAGTTCCTGAATTGCGCTTACTCCAGAACGGAGTAACGTCTCAACTTGTCTGGTTGGTGCATTTCCGCAGCGCAGCCATACAACTTTGGGTGGAGAACCATATAAACGGCTTCTCTCGGCAAAATCTGCATCTTGAGTCACTATGCAAAAGTCATTTGCCCTAGCAAATTCCCATATATCGGTATCAGTGTTCTCTTCTAAGTCATGAAACTGAACATGGCTTGAAGTTGGGTAAATGTCAGCCAATCGGATCACCAATTTACGACTTAAATTCTGATCAAAAAGCAGCTTCAAGCAGCACCCGCCGAAACAGCTAAACGATGTTCCCGATCAGCGGCAAATTCTAGACAAGCTCTGATGTCTTCTTCTGTCAATTCAGGAAAATCTTCTAGAATTTCGTCATAAGACATGCCAGCCGCTAGCCACCCCAGAACATCGTATACAGTGATCCGCATTCGTCGAATACAGGGTTTACCGCCTCGTTTGTCTGGCTCAATCGTAATAATATTGTGATAGCTCATAATGATTATTAAGGTATATATGGTGTTTCTTTAGACTCAAAGTAGCCCACCAAGCGCTTATAGCGGACGGACTCAATATTATGATTATAACTAGACCCTTGTTGCCGCTGAAGCCTGAGCTGTCAACCTACGCTCTACTTCAACTGCCCCGATCGCAGAATACTAACTACCAGCCATAGCCCAATCACACTCGCGGCAATAAACAGTGAGTCACTGATCCAGATAAATCGGCTGGCTTGGGTTTGAGCGGTAATCGTGGCAGCGCCCATAATTAAGGCACCCACCACAATACTGAAAGATAAACGATTTGCCGCAGCATCTAGGGTGCGGCGCATACCGTCTAGCTCTGGAATAGAAACACGCCACGTTAGATTTTCTGAAGTGACGCGCTCTAAAATTAGCTCCATTTGACGAGGGGACTGAAGGCTTAAGTTTTTAAGATCTAAGGCCGTTCGCAAGAGCGCCTGAAGCGGGGCTTCCCCCACGAGCTGCTTTTGAAACAGGTCGGTCATGAGGGGCTTGATTTCTTCAAACAGGTTGATGCTGGGGTCAAAAGAGCGCACTACGCCTTCGAGGTTGGCAAGGGTTTTGGCATACAGCCCTAAAGAGCTGGGCAAACGGATTTTGTTGTTACGCGCCACCTGCAAGATTTCATAGAAAACCTCGCTGAAGTTAATGGCGGCTAGATCGCGGTTGTAGTATTTGCGCAGCAGACGCTCGTAGTCTTGCTCTAAATTTGGGATATTAGCGGGTTGGGTGGTTTCTGCCAGCTCCAGGGTAAGCTGAGCGCAGCGACGGGCATCCATTTCAACGATCGCCAGCAGCATTTCGGTCAGTAGGCGCTGGGTATTCGGGTCCAAACGACCGACCATGCCGCAATCTAACAGCGCCAGTTGACCTTCACCCAGGTAAAAAATATTGCCAGGGTGCGGGTCAGCGTGGAAGAACCCATCCACGTAGATCTGCTGGGCAAAGGCACGAAACAGCATAATCATCAGCGATCGCCGTTCCCCCTGAGTATCGCTCCCCAAGCCTGTCCCCGTTAGACGCGCCTCTAAAATAGGGCCGCCATTCAGCCATTCCATCACCAGCAGATTTTCGGAGGTAATATCCCAATTAATGGCGGGGATGCGCATTTTAGTGGGGTCAAACCAGCGGCTTTTGGCAAGATTGCGCCGCAGTTCATCGGTAAAGCCTGCTTCGCGGCGAAAGTTCAGCTCATCTTTAAGGGCATCGCAAAACTCAACGGCAAGGGTTTGGATGGCGTATTCTTTGCCTAGCTCTGTTTTACCCGCCAACCCTGCTAAAAACTGAATGAGCTGAATA
>JBGSVR010000584.1:0-8073 GCA_041752855.1 Thermosynechococcaceae cyanobacterium | reverse complement strand
TGCTGCTGCGGTCAGGTTCTGAAGCGAATTTAACCATTAACCCATGCGTCAATCCATTGTTTCTACTATCCGGCGATCATCGCCACTGCTGCTATCTATGGGCTTGGGTGGGGTTGTGGTCGTCGGCTCATTATTTGCGCGCTCAAAGTTTTGGCCGCCCAGTAGCAACGCGCCTGAAGAAACCGCCGTTACGGTGCCCTCTACTGCCGCAGTGCCAAGCCGTGTTTTAACCCAGTCTTTTCAGACTGCGGCAGTGCGCCGCCCTTTGCTAGAGTCTCTTGCCCGTCAAGGAACATCTGTTGAACAACAACAATCTCGCTATGTGTTAGCGGCTGATGCGGTGCGTCAAGGTAATGGAAAAGAAGCCCTGGGGTGGCTTGACGGGTTAGAAACGCGCTACGCAATACTTGCCCCTCAGATTTTGGCACTCCGCGCCCAAGCCTATACGCTTAACAATCAAGGTGATGTCGCCACAAAGCTTTGGCAGCAGATGATTCAGCAGTTTCCTAAAAGCGCTGCCGCAGGGGAAGCCTACTACAGCCTTGGCAAAGCCACGCCTCAGTATCGGGACCAGGCGATCACCAATCTCCCCGCCCATCCCCGCACGGTCGAAATTGCCCTCACGCGACTCAAGCAAAACCCTAAAGATCGCGCCCTGCTGATGCTGGTAGCTCAGTATGGCTTTCATCTAAAAGACTATAAAAATTATCTTGATCGGCTCACACAATCCTTTGCGCCTCAGCTCACGGCTCAAGACTGGCAGGCGATCGCCTTTGGCTATTGGGAAAAGCAAAAGTACAAAGAAGCCGGACTCGCCTATAGCCGCGCCCCTTCTACCTCGCGCAATGCCTACCGCGCGGGTCGCGGCCTTCAGCTTGGGGATGAGAAAACGGCTGCAACTGCGGCCTATCAGCGGATGGTTGCGGCGTTTCCGCAAGCGCCCGAAACCCCTAAAGCGTTGATGCGGCTAGCGGATTTAAGTGATGGGGATGCAGCAGTTGCCACGCTGGATCAGGCGATCGCCCTTGCCAAACGCCTCAAGCGACCCGAAGACGCTGCGGATGCCCTTGCCCGTAAAATCAGCCGCCTGGCTAAACTTAACCCTGCCCAGCAAACTGCCAGTGAAGCGCAGCTTTTAGAACAGTTCAGCTCAAGTGAAGCCGCCGCTCAACTGCGCTGGAAACGTGCCTGGACTGCGGCTCAAGGTCAGCAGCTAGACACCGCAACGCAGTGGGCATCAGCGCTGGCTCAATCAAACCCTAATAGCGACCTTGCACCAAAAGCGCTGTTTTGGTCTGGCAAATGGGCAGACCGTTTAGGTAAAACCCAGCAGCGCCAGCAGTGGTTTACCCAGCTTTGGCAGCAGCACGCGCAGTCTTACTACACCTGGCGTGCAGCAGGTCTATCGGGCTTGCCTGTGGGCGATTTTCAGTCAATTCAGGGTCAGCAGATCGCCCTTGAAACGCCCACAAGCAGACTGCCTTTAAGCGTGGGTTCCCCTGCCCTGCGAGAGCTTTATCTACTTGGGGAAGGCAAAGCCGCCTGGGAAACGTGGCAGCTCGAATTTAAAAACCGCCAAACCCCCACCATTCCAGAGCAGTTAACCGATGGGCTGGTGCGCCTAGAAGTGGGCGAGTATTTAGACGGGCTATTTATGCTGGGAAATTTACGCGATCGCATCCTCACCGAACCCGATCAGCAGCCCCAAATTGCCCTATTTCAGTCTCTCCGTCAAGATCCGCGCTACTGGCAGGCGCTGTATCCATTGCCCTACTGGCGTGAAATTCAGCGTTGGGCAGGTTCTCATACCGTGAATCCGGTATTGTCGCTAGCGCTGATGCGCCAAGAATCTCGGTTTGAACCTTCGATTAAATCAGTGGTAGGTGCAACGGGACTCATGCAGCTCATGCCTGAAACCGCAGCAGAAGTAGCCTCTCAGCTTAAATTCAAAAACTACCGTCTCGAAAACCCCGATGACAATATTCGCCTAGGCACCTGGTATCTTAACTCGACCCACCAGACCTATCAGGGGAACTCCATGTTGGCGATCGCCAGCTATAATGCAGGTCCCGGCAGCGTGGCGAAATGGCTGCAAACCCTCAATACCCAAGATGCCGACGCATTTGTTGAAACCATCCCCTTTGATGAAACCCAAGGGTATGTCAAATCCGTCCTAGAAAATTATTGGAACTACGCAAGGCTCTATAACCCCCAGGCTTCTAAACTGCTTCCAGTAAGCAATTAGCAGGCTTTTGATACAGAAACCCCATCTCCGGTTTTTACTGTCGAAATTTAACAGAACTTCGCAGCCCCGATTTCGCTTCAGTCGTTGAGGAACCACTGCGACCAGACTCCTTCTCTTCCCTCGTCCATAGGACTAGATCGGTGCCGTCGATGGTCTCCGTCCACCCCAGCATCTTAATCATCAGTTGGGCATTTTCACAGTCCATCCCGCGTAGAGAATACCAATTTTCCTTGGTTCCCGCAGGCCCTTGACGCCAAACCAGTAGATCTAGCGGAATCCCAGAGCGCACGCCAAATCCGCGTCCCCAACAGGCTCTCCACAACTCTTTTGCCGTTGTGCAGTGCAGCTTATAGCCTTCTGGCGCTTCACAAAAGCGATAGACATAGCATCCTTCCTGCGGAGCCTTGAGCATCGGGTAAAATGACTGCGCAGTGAGGCAGTTATGGAGAGATTCCCAATAGCTTGAACGATGCCGAACAATCATCTTAATGGGCGTATCTTTAACTTTTGCAGTCGCAACAATCCCTTCTTTAGGGGAAAGGAGCTGCACACTGTCAAATAATGGTTCCGTCCTTAAACTTTGATTTGAAAGTAGTCCAGTATGTCCCTGAAGAAAATTATCGACAAAACTCTGGATTAATACTTCATCGGATGGCCCCCCCTGAGGGCGAGGCGTGCCGACTTCAATGGGGCTTGTCATAACAAACTCCTGCGATAAGCTTTGACCAAAACAAAATATTTTGCATGAAATAACGTAATGATTTACGGGGTTAAATTGAGGCGATCGCAGCCCAAGTCAAAGGTTTCTACGGCTTCAATGAAAGAAAAAATTTGTTAATTTAAGTAAAAAATCTAATTCTATCCAATAATGCCCCATTCTTTCAGTTTCTGCCAACACAGGCATTGAACTAGCCAATCCCCTAGAATAAAGCCTGCATCTACTGCCGTTTTACGCTGCTCATGCAACAGCGCGACTACGTTAGGCGATAGCTGCGCACCAAGAGTCCGCAGTTTGCTTGCATAGCGCCTCATCCCTTTCGCCCCACCGCCGCCACCCACCCGAGACGCATCTTGGCTCATGAAAAACTCTAAACTTCGCGTTTACCAACTCGCTAGCGAACTAAACCTCAGCTCTAAAGAAGTTTTGCAGCTTTGTCAGAGTTTGCAGTTATCTGCCAAAGCCGCCACTAGCTCCCTCACGCCAGAAGAAGTAAACCAAGTTCGTACTCAGGTTAACGAGCCTCAAAACGCCAAGCTGCTTCCCCCCGAAGAATCTTCAGAGGATGCAGCCGCTATTTCCAAACCCGTCATTCCCGAATCCCTTTATAGCCCTCAGTACTATTTTAATCGAGAGCTAAGCTGGCTCCGCTTTAACGAGCGTGTGCTGCACGAAGCCTTCGATCCGCGAAATCCACTGCTAGAGCGCCTCAAATTTATGGCAATCTTTAGCAGCAACCTAGATGAATATTTCATGGTTCGCATTTCAGGGCTAAAGCAGCAGGTTGCCGCCCACGTTACCAAACGCACACCTGACGGCATGACGCCCCAAGAGCAGCTTGACGCCATCCACAACGAGCTAAAGCCAACCGTCATTCGCCAGCACCAGTATTTTGCCCAAGATCTCAAGCCCCAGCTTACCCAAGCGGGCATTCGCCTGCTTGACTATGATGACCTCAGCGATCAGCAGGTTGAATCGCTTCAAACGTACTTTTTAGAGCAGCTTTTTCCGGTTCTCACACCCTTAGCCGTCGATCCAGGCCATCCATTTCCCTATATTTCTAGCCTGAGCCTTAACTTGGCGGTTGTCGTCAAAGATCGTGAGAGTGGCGAAGAGCATTTTGCCCGTGTAAAAGTGCCAGACCAGCTCCCGCGATTTGTGGCGCTGCCCATCCCCAAGAGCGATACAGAGAACCTACGGTGGTGGGGTGTGCCCCTAGAGCAGGTCATTACCCACAACCTCTATAAGCTGTTTCCAGGCATGGAAATTCAGACCTG
The DNA here is from genome assembly GCA_041752855.1 of Thermosynechococcaceae cyanobacterium. Lineage (GTDB taxonomy): Bacteria > Cyanobacteriota > Cyanobacteriia > Thermosynechococcales > Thermosynechococcaceae > JAAURS01. The sequence continues at coordinate 3,833 of JBGSVR010000584.1, read as the reverse complement.
CCATCCGTTCCGCATTACGCGCAATGCCGATTTTGAACTCGAAGAAGATGAAGCGGATGATTTATTGCTGGCGATCGAGCAGGAAATTCGCAAGCGTCGATTTGGCTCTGTAATGCGGATGGAGATTCAGGTGGGCACCCCCCCAGAGCTTCAAAAAACCCTCATGGAAGAAATGGACTTAATTGACCAAGACATCTATGCCGTGGAAGGCTTATTGAGCCTGAGTGATTTATTTGCCCTCAGCAGCCTCCCGTTCCCAGAATTAAAAGATCCGTCTTGGACGCCCGTCGTTCCCCCTCGCCTCAGAAAATTAGCGGCTTTGCCCCTTCCAGGCGAAGAAGATTCAGGCGTTATCAACCTTCATGGCGAAGACGATCAGATGGATATTTTTTCCATCATTCGTGCTGGCGATGTTTTAGTGCATCACCCCTACGACTCGTTTTTATCGACGGTGCATCGCTTTGTGGCCGAAGCCGCCCATGACCCGAATGTGTTGACCATTAAAATGACGCTCTACCGCACGGCAGGGGATTCTAAGTTTGCAGATTCCCCCATTGTCAGCAGCCTTATTACGGCAGCAGAGAACGGGAAACAGGTGGTCGCGCTCGTTGAGCTAAAAGCGCGGTTTGACGAAGCCAATAATATTCAGTGGGCGCGCAAACTAGAGAAGGTGGGTGCCCATGTGGTTTACGGTCTGGTGGGTCTAAAAACCCACACAAAGGTCGTCTTAGTGGTGCGCCGTGAAGGGCAGAAGCTCCGTCGCTATGTTCATATCGGGACGGGTAACTACAACCCAAAAACCGCCAGACTCTACACCGATTTGGGACTCTTTAGCTGTCGGGAAGACTTAGGCGCAGATCTGACGGACTTGTTTAACCACTTGACGGGCTATTCTCGGCAGCTCTCTTACCGCAAAATATTGGTCGCGCCTGTCAATCTACGAGATCGCATGATTGAGTTCATCCAGCGAGAAATGGAGCTAGAGCGACGCGGCAAAAAGGGACGCATCATTGTCAAAATGAATTCTCTCTTAGATTCAGAGATGATTGCCGCGCTGTATGCCGCCTCTCAAACGGGGGTACAAATTGATGTCATTGTGCGGGGGAACGTCTCCCTTAAGCCTGGGATTAAGGGCATCAGTGACAATATTCGCGTTATCAGCATTATTGGTCGCTTTTTAGAACACGAGCGCATCTTCTACTTCCACAACAATGGAAAACCCAAAGTCTTTATTGGGAGTGCAGACTGGCGCACCCGCAACCTAGAGCGTCGGGTGGAGGCCGTTGTGCCCATTGAAGATCCAGACCTTGCCATGCAGATTCGGGAACTGCTAGATCTCTATCTCAGCGACAATCGCCACGCCTGGGATTTACAGCCGGATGGTCAGTATATTCAGCGCCGCCCTGCTGAAAACGAAATGGACCGCAGTGCCCATCGCCTTTTGATGAAAATGGCACAGCCAGAACGATTGACCTGACCCCAGAACGATCCAACAGATTGAAAATCAACAGATTGAAAATCAAAGAGGCAATTAACTCTGATCACGCTGATACAGCCTGACATCAGCGTGATCTAGACGTTTTGGAAATGTTACCCTACTAGGTATTCTTGATACAAAAATTCTCAGTGCGGATCTAGGAACTAAAATGGCTAACGCTGCTGGCATTGAAAGAGTGCGAGAACAGATGGTTGAGCGCTATCGCGCACTGTCAGAAGTGCAGCAGAAAATCATTCAGCTTTTTTCGGTCAGCTATAGCCCCGTCAGCAGAGCAACGTTTTTAGACTGTTTGAATCAGACGGGGGTGCGCGATACGGATCGTAAACCGTTTGTTGCCCCAACCCTCAGAACGCATATTGAGGCGCTGTTAAGTGCAGGTTTTCTGCTTCAAGAAAGAAGCCAAGGCCCGCAATGTAATCCCTTACTTTGTGAGATTGCAACCCGTGATGCTGTTAGGGCCAATACGTTTGAGACGCTGGTGAATGCCGTTGAAAAGTGCATCCCCATTCGGCAAAGCTGGAGTAATGGCCCGCGCAGTTTTAGCAGTGAAGACCTGTTTGTGCGGGAGGTGCGGATTGGTATTTACCGCAAAGATGTGAAGTTTATTGAAAAGCAGTTTGAAGATTACTATCGCTACAGCTACGCAGCGGACAAGATTTCGCTAGATGAAATTTTGCTGCTGGTGTGCAGCAACCCCTTTGATGCTGATTGGTTTCTATCGCTTCCGCCCGAAATCTACAGCACGGCGCTGGTCAACATTTTAGAGAATGGGTTGTTTAATCTAGTTCCGGCGGAGCAGGAGTTGAGCTGTTTACAAAGCTTATGCAGCAAGCCTGAAAAAATTCTTTCTCCTATATTTCCTCTTTTGCTAACGGAGCAGTTGTTGTATCGGGGTCGTTTAGAAGAGGCTCAGGACAGCCTCAAGAAGGTTCCCTCACCTTTCCGTGATCAGGCTGCTTTGTTTGAGGGGCAGTTGGCATTGCTGCGAGGGGATCATGAGACGGCGATCGCCCACTACACGCAATCTCTCAAAGCCTATCGAAAATCTACGGGCAAGCGCAAAGTCTACTTTGATACCTTCAGCGGCGTACTGTTTGTGTTGGCACTGATTAAGGAGGGTTCAGCGGCGCATCTGCAAGAGGCAGAAGAATATGCCACTCTTATGGCAAAACAGCCCAACCATTGGCTAGGGAGTTTATATCGACTACTCGTCAGCGTGATCAAAGTGCAGCAGGGCAACCTTTCTGCGAAGAATTTCATCATCAATGCTGGTATTGCACCCTACCAAGCAGGCAACAGTGTAGAAACTCTGTTGAGCGCAATGTGCCTTTATTGGGTTGATATTGAGACGGCTAGAGCGGATTTGCCTATGCTCATAGAGCCGCTATATCGAGAGGCAGAAGCTTCAGGCTACCGCTGGCTGGCAATGGAGGCGGCTGAATTGCTGTCCCGTGTAAATTCTGGGAGCGCTTACGGTGCCCAAGCCGCTGCCTTCCGGCAGGTCAATGGCAACCTTGAAACCTTAGTTAACCTGATTCAGCCAAGAGAATCTTGGGAGATTTGCCTTAATGCTTTAGCCAATCTCAGCAGTCCTTCCCCCTCCACAGGTTCTGCTAAAGCTTCCGTCGAAACGCCTCAGCGGCTGATCTGGCTGGTGACATTTATGTCTAATCACTGTATGCTTCAGCCCCGCGAACAAAAGATTTCGGCAAAGGGTGCCTGGACGAAAGGACGACCCGTTGCACTAAAGCGCCTACACGACAACCCAGAGAGCTTTGACTACCTCACGCCCCACGATCGCAGGGTGTGTCAGCAAATTGAAAGCGATTATGCGTCTCACCGCTACTATGGCACCGTGGAGTATGACTTTAGCGAAAAGGCCATTGCTGCCCTCATTGGGCACCCACTGGTGTTCTGGGAAGATTCCCCTACCACGCGGGTTGAGATCGTAAAAGGGGAGCCAGAACTGCTGGTCAAAAAAAGCAAGAAAGATTGGCTGACCCTTGAGTTTTTGCCTGCCATTAAAGGCGAGCAGTCGGTTCTGGTGATTAAAGAAACCCCCACGCGCCTAAAGGTGATTGAGGTGAGCGCCGAGCATCGCCGCATCGCCGAGATTTTAGGCACAAAAAATCGGCTAGAAGTGCCAGAATCTGCAAAAGATCGGGTGTTGGCTGCGATTAATGGGGTGTCTGGGGTCGTCACAGTCCACTCGGATATTGGCGGCGGAGTAGAGAACGCCAAGGAAGTTCCGTCAGAAGCAACGCCCCATGTCCATTTGCTGCCTGCGGGGGGTGGACTGAAGGTGGCGGTGATGGCGCGTCCCTTTGCCCAAGGG
>JBGSVR010000583.1:0-1988 GCA_041752855.1 Thermosynechococcaceae cyanobacterium | reverse complement strand
GATGGTGTCTCGATTGGTAGAACAAAAGGGCTTAGACCTGATTCTGCAAATGATGGATCGGTTTTTGTCCTATACCGACGCGCAGTTTGTGGTATTGGGGACAGGCGATCGCTACTACGAAACGCAGCTTTGGCAGTTGGCATCACGATTCCCTGGACGGGTTTCGACTCAGCTTTTGTATAGCGAATCTCTGTCTCGCAAAGTTTACGGCGGAGCCGATGCATTTTTAATGCCCAGTCGCTTTGAACCCTGCGGTATCAGCCAGCTTATTGCGCTGCGCTACGGCTGTGTGCCTGTGGTGCGCCGCACAGGTGGCCTAGTGGATACGGTGACGCACCATATCCCCAGCGAAGGCACCGGAACCGGATACTGCTTTGACCGCTACGAACCCCTTGATTTATTTACCTGTTTGGTCAGAGCCTGGGAAGGGTTCCAGTACCGTGATGCTTGGCGATCGCTTCAGCAGCGCGGCATGGCACAAGACTTTAGCTGGGCAAACTCGGCGATCGCCTACAACCAGATGTACAACGAGATTCTGGAGCTTCCCCCCGACACGATGCCTGTCTTACCTGCCGCAGCAGCAGAGCCAATTAAAGCTAAGGCATAAGCCCATACCAGGACTTACTTTTGTCAGGGGGTGCGCGGCGGGATGGGCTGGAGTCCCGCCAGCTCTAAAATGGCTGGGATCAGGTCTTCTCGCCTCACCGCCATCATATGTACACCCTGGCAAAGATCCCGCGCCATCCGCACCTGCTCAGCGGCGATCGCCATTCCTTCTTGGAGGGGGTCGGCGGCTTTCTCTAGGCGCTCAATCATCCAATCGGGGATAGAGACACCCGGCACGTTGCGGTTAATAAATTGGGCATTTTTAGCAGACTTCAGCAGAAAAATTCCGGCTAATACAGGTTTGCCGTGGGGATTTGCAATCTGATCCATAAACTTTTCAAGCCGATCAAAATCGACGATCATCTGGCTTTGAAAAAACTGGGCACCCGTCTCAACTTTGCGCTCAAATCGCTTCTGGAGGCTAGACCAGCTAGAGAGCTGCGGGTCAACGGCAGCCCCTACAAAAAGCTGCGTTGCGCCATCGGGCAAGGGCTTATCGTTGGCATCTAGCCCCCCATTTAGCTTTTGAATCGTCTGGAGCAGACGCACTGCTTCTAGGTCAAACACCGCCCGCGCCTTGGGGTAATCCCCTGACGTAATGGGGTCGCCCGTCAACGCCAAAATATTGTGAATACCCAGGGCAGATGCGCCCATTAAGTCCGCCTGAAGCGCAATCCGGTTGCGATCGCGGCAGGCCATTTGACACACTGGCTCAATGCCGTGGTGCTGAAGCAAAAGCGCCGCAGCCCAAGAAGACATTCGCATCACTGCACGGCTGCCATCGGTGATGTTAACGGCGTGAGTCCACGCTTTCAGGTGAAGAGCTTGCTCTAACATGTGCTGAGGGCACCCGCCCTTGGGTGGCGCAACCTCAGCCGTAATTAAAAATTCACCTGCCCGCAGCGCCGCTTCAAAGGCTGATGCTGGAGCATCGGAGTTAGGGGTAGATACGGCAGATGTCATTGGGCTAAAAGATTAGTGCAGCAGTCCTGGCGATCGCGCCATCTGTTCAATTAAGTGATTTCGTAGGGGCGGGTTTAGCTGATACAACCTTAGAGAAATCTGGGATTTATCGGCAAAACCCGCCCTACACAACCTGGATGTTATTTCATATTCATTCTCTCGCAAAGCCTAGGGCATCTTTTGCCGTCTGAAGGGTCTGTTGAGCCACTCCTTCAGCCTGCTCACGTCCCTGCTGCAAGATAGCTTTAATATAGCTGCGGTCTTCCGTTAGGTCGCGATACTTTTCTTGAATGGGTCTGAGTGCCTCAATCGTTGTTTCTGTCAGAAGGGGCTTAAACTGTCCCCATCCCATCTCGGCACATTCTGCGGCAACCGCTGGCTTCGATTTACCCGACAGCAGCATGTACAGCATAAGCAGA
>JBGSVR010000582.1:0-3083 GCA_041752855.1 Thermosynechococcaceae cyanobacterium | reverse complement strand
CTAAGTTGGGTGAGCGGAGCCGAACCCAACACCACGACCTGTGCTGGGATTCGACTCCGCTCACCCAGCGATGAATGTGTTGGATCATTGGAGAAATTTCAGACTGTGTCATTTTTCTCTGGTCAATAAATCAGCCCTGCTCCCGAGAGGGGATTATTGAATCGGTTTATGGCAAAAACCTATAAAAAGGGCAAAGTCAAAACTTGCGTATACACGGTAGCTCTAACGCCCCTTTAACTTTACGAGCGAGTTATGAAACAAGAAATCCGCTAAGGTTCTAGCCTGTTGCTACTTTCGGGCTATAGAGATGGTCGGTTATATTCAGGCTGCATCACCGCTTCTTTACGATGCAAAGGTCTATCGAATAAATCGTGAATGAGCAGATAAAAACACGGAATAATAAACAGGGTCAACACCGTTGCAAGCGACAGCCCAGAAAATACCACCACGCCTAAGGGCTGCAAAAATTCGCCCCCCTGACCGACACCTAATGCCAAAGGAAACATCCCCAACACAGTCGTAATTGTGGTCATTAAGATAGGGCGGAGCCGCTGAGGGGCAGCCTTCAAGATCGCAACACGACGACTACACGCCTCTCGCTCTCGGATTTGGTTTGCCAGCTCAATCATAATAATGGCGTTGTTGACCACAATCCCTACCAGCAGAACCGCCCCCACAATTACCGTTGCGCCGATCGCAGTTTGGGTAATGTACAGCCCAAAAATACCCCCCGCTAACGCCAACGGAATGGTGAACATAATCACCAGGGGGTCAATTAGAGAGTTGTACTGCACTGCCATGACCACAAAAACCAGAAAGGCAGCCAACCCGCCCAACACAGGCAGCGTACCCTGAAGCTGACGGTTGCTTTCTGAGGCGGCACTGGGGAGTAGGCTTACCCCCTCTGGTAGATTTAAGCTGCTGACCACATCGTTTACTTGCGCCAGCGCGTTCCCTAAGCTTGCGCCTTCATTGAGGTTGCCTGCAATTAAAAATACCTGCCGCTGGTTAATGCGCTGGATTTGGCCTGGGGCTTGACCTGTGCGAATGGTTGCAACTTCGCCTAAGCGAACTTGGCGGTTGCCTTCTACAAATAGGGGCAAGCGCTCAAGCTGAGACGGTCGCTGAATGGAAGCTTCGTCTAGCTCTAGCCGCACATCTACCAAGCGCGTTCCCCGCTGAATCTGGGTCGCAACCGTTCCTTGAATAGCAGTTTCAAGGGTTTCACCAATGGAGCGCGTATTGAGGTTGAGGGCAGCAATGCGTTCACGGTCTGGACGGATCTGAATTTCGGGCTGTCGGGCATCGGCATCGGGGCGAAAGCTAGTTAGCGTGGCTCGTTCTTCGAGGGTTTGCAAAACCTCTCGGCCTGCCGCTTCTAAGGTTTGAGTATCTGCACCCTGAAGGATGACATCTACCTCTGCCCCTCGCACTGGAGAGTTGTTCAAGATCAGCCCTCGTACCTGACCAGGGCTAATGCGGAGGCGAATGTCTACCAGATTTAGCTTGAGGAATGCCTTTTTCATCTTTTCGGCAAAGGCTTCAACGTCCGTGCCCAGCTTGAGGGTGATGTTGCTAGAGCTACGGAGAGAGTTTTCGCTGGTGCTATTGCCAAACAGTGAACCGCCAATGGTAGTAAAGACGTACTCCGTTTCGGGCTGCTCTAGCAATAGCTTATCGGTTGCCGCCATCACCTTACGGCTGGTTTCAATAGGCGTTCCGGGCGGAAACTGCGCGTTGAGGTTGGCCTGCCCCGTATTAATACGAGGCAAAATTTCTTGGGGGATTTGACCTAGCATCCAAAAGCTACTGGTGCTAAAAACCAGCACTATTAGCCCAATCACGAGCCAGCGTTTGGCTAATACCCATTCTAAAAAGCTGGCATACCCGCGCGTGGAGTCTTCAAAGCGTTGGTTAAACTGACGCAAAAACCAAAACTTCCCAATGTTGCTAGACCAGCGCACCGCCAACAGCCGCGAGGTCATCATGGGCACAACGGTGACGGCAATTAATATAGAGGCCGCTACAGAGAAGCTAATGGTTAAAATGAGTTCGTTAAAGAGCAGCGCAATAAAGCCACCAATCAGCAAAAAGGGCAAAACTGCCACCAAGTTGGTGCTGGTCGAAGCCACCAGCGCAGACTCTACTTCCTGACTGCTCTGAATCGAGCGCTCAATGAGTTGGTTTAACCCAAGTCGTGATTTCGTATCTTTGCCAGGGGTCATCTCGGCACCCTCGGCGATCGCCTCCAGCATCACGATGGAGTTATCCACCACAATGCCCACGCCCAGCGCCAGACCGCCCAAGCTAAACACGTTCAGCGATAGCCCAAATACCCCCATCAAAATAATGGCGGCAAGGGTCGCCAAGGGAATAGACACCACAATAATGAGAGTTTGGCGCAGAGAGCCAAGGAAGAGCAGAACGGCGATCGCCGCCAGCCCAGTGCCAATCAGCCCTGAGGTAGTGACGTTAGAAATAGCGCTTTGGATAAAGACCGACTCATCCAGCGTAGGCAGTAGCTTCATGGATTCAGGGATGGTTCCCGACTGGCGCAGTTGCTCAACGCGCTGCTTCACGGCATCAACCACGCTAATGGTGTTTGCATCCGGCTGCTTTTGGACGCTAATTTTAACCGCAGGTTGTCCATTGAGGTTCACAAATACCCGCTGCTGTTGGGTGCCATCTATCACCCGAGCAAAGTCACGAAGGTAAACGCGCCGAGCAATGGGAGGAGCGGCGGCAGAAGCGGCGCTGCTGCTGCCGGAAGACGAAGTGATGCCAGCGGTTGTGGAGCCTGCACCCGCAACCGGAAAGGAAAGATTTTCAATTTCAGCCGCATTCTGAAAGCGCCCAATCGCCCGCGTGAGCGGCTCAGAATTTTGACCCAGAATGCGTCCGCCAGACACATCTTGATTTGTATCTTCTAATTCTGTCAAAACGGCATTGAGTCCAATCCCTTGAGACTGGAGCCGATCTAGATCGACCAGTACCCGCACTTCTTCATCCACACCACCCGAGACATCTACAGCCGCAACGCCGGAAACAACGCCTAACTCTCGCGCCAGCTCTTCTTCGGCAAA
>JBGSVR010000581.1:0-3239 GCA_041752855.1 Thermosynechococcaceae cyanobacterium | reverse complement strand
ATGCTCGCAACACATTATCAGTTTTTTGAATTCCCCAAGTTAAATATGTATGGCACTTTTGACCAGAAAGTTGAGTTAATTTCAGTCTAAACAGCTTTTTCTATACATGATCTGTCTTCATATCATTCAGGATTGCTATAGTGCTTTGCTGCCGATACCGCTGCCGTTGATTTATTGAGAATGCCCGACAGTCTTGATTGTATTGACCTGTAGAGAATAGTGGTTCTTCGTTCACACGGAAGGGGGCACATGTTCGAGTTACGTATCGCCCATTTTATTAATGTAAATAAAAGTCAATTAATAAGAACTTAGAAACTTAAGGAAGATGAATGACCCAGGCTGCTGCAACAAAGACGATTAAGACACAAAATACGCCATTAAAGGGCGTACAACTCAATAGTCAACGCCTCGTTTTAGACAATGGCCTCGTGGTTCTGGTGACAGAAAACCCAACGGCAGATATTGTCGCAGCGCGCCTTTTTATAGATGCAGGTAGCCGTTACGAACAGCCAGACCAAGCCGGGTTATCTCATTTAGTCGCAGCGCTCTTAAGCAAAGGCACCCCAAGTCGCACCTCTCAAGACATTGCTGCACAAGTCGAGTCTATTGGAGCCAATCTTGGGGTCAGCAGCGCCCCTGACTACTTCGTGGTCAGCGTCAAAACGGTCAGCGCTGATTTTGCTGAACTTTTGGCATTAGCCGCCCAACTCATCCAGTGCCCCATTTTTCCTGAAGCTGAGTTGGCGCTCGAACGCAAGCTGACAATCCAGTCCATTCGGGCGCGTCAAGAGCAGCCCATGGCGATCGCCCTCCAGCAGCTTCGCCAAGCCATCCACCCTAATCACCCCTATGGTCAGCCCGGACTCGGCACCCTAGAAACTATCGCATCACTAGAGCGAAACAACCTTACTGAATTTCATCGACAGCATTTCAGTCCTCATACTGCCGTTTTAAGCATTGCGGGCAACATTGCCGTAGAAAACGCTCAGACTCTTGCCGAAAGCCTGTTTGGAGACTGGAAAATTTCTTCGCTTGTGCCGCCTACGCTTCCCGATATCGTAGAGGGCAGCACGCCAATCCAGGTCATGCAAACCCAGCCCACCCAGCAGTCCATCGTAATGCTGGGCTACCCTGCGCCTGCGGTGCAAGAAGCAGACTATGCTGCGCTCAAGTTGCTGTATACCTATCTGTGCAGTGGCCTATCCAGTCGGCTATTTACAGAACTACGCGAAAAAAAGGGGCTGGCCTATGAAGTATCGGGCTTTTACCCCACACGGCTCCATCTCTCTCATTTTGGAGTGTATTTAGGCACGGCCTCAGAAAATACGGCGCTTGCCCTATCGCTTCTAAAAGCTGAGATTGAAAGACTTTCTGCCCAGATGCTCTCGCAAGAAGAGGTAAATGCCACCAAAAGTAAATTATTGGGGCAATATGCCTTAGGCAAACAAACAAACCATCAAATCGCGCATCTTTATGGGCTGTATGCTTTTTTACAGCTTGGGACTGACTATGACCAGCAGTTTGTCCAAAACATTCAGGCCATCACCCCAGAACAGCTTCAGAACGTGGCTATAAAACATCTGAGGGAACCTTTTATTTCCCTGGTTGGGCCAGACTCTGCTTTAGCTTCTTTAAGGTAACTCTAGTCTCTAGCTGGCTGAGCGGAGTCGTGGCTTGCCTCCCGTAGGGTAGCCAGCGGTAGGTTGTTTTCCAAAAATTACCTACACTTCTGGCGTTTCGGTAATGAACGGAACGGGTTCTAGGGCAGGTTGCGTATGGGAGGCGATCGCCGACAGATACTTTTGATCAACCAGATAAGCACCTCGACTAAACCTGACCCGCCAAGCATCCCCTGGTTCGCGTCCTAAAATCACGCCCTCTTCCTCAAGCGCCACCACATTAGGTGGGCGCAGCATCGGCATCGGCTCCGCTGTTTTGAAATAGGGTGGGGCAGCCGCTAACCGAACGCGATCGCCTGTTTTAAACTCTGTATCCAAGGCGGTTTCCCCTGAGATTGTCAATATCTATCAGCTTAGGCCATAGACCTAAAGATAAGATTGAGACGTGGTTAATCTCCTTCGTGTAAAGGTCAACGCTTCATGCCTCTTCAGTCCCCCGTCTTGCTTGATGGTAAACAGCTCGCGCAGCAGATGCAGGATGCCTTGGCACAAAAAATTCGGCAGTTGCTGCCCCAAGTGGGTCGTCCCCCAGGTCTAGCGGTGCTGATGGTAGGTGACAACCCCGCCAGCGCAGCCTACGTCCGCAACAAAGAACGCGCCTGTGAAAAAGTTGGCATTGCGTCTTTTGGGCATCACTTTCCGACGGACGTGTCTCAAGTAGAACTTACTCAGGTGATCCATCAGCTCAATGCAGATGACCGCGTGGACGGCATTTTGGTGCAGTTGCCCCTGCCTAATCATCTAGATGCCGAGGCGCTCCTCTACGAAATCTTGCCAGAAAAAGACGCGGAGGGCCTTCACCCCATGTACCTAGGGCGACTGGTTCGCAAAGAGCCAGGGCTAAAAAGCTGCACCCCAGCGGGCGTTATGCGGCTGCTAGAGCAGTATCATCTCAACCCTCAAGGCAAAAACGCCGTGGTGATAGGCCGCAGTATTTTAGTGGGTAAGCCCATTGCGCTCATGCTCCTCGATGCCAATGCAACGGTCACAATGGCGCATTCTAAAACCCCAGATCTGAAGGCCACCGTATTAGCAGCAGATATTGTCGTCGCCGCCGTAGGCCAGCCCAATCTGATTACCGCAGATATGGTGAAACCTGGGGCGATTGTGATTGATGTGGGCATCAACCGAGTTCAAGACGAATCCGGTAAAGCCCGATTAGTCGGAGACGTAGACTTTGCGAACGTTCAGCCCCGCTCAAGCTACATTACCCCTGTCCCTGGGGGCGTAGGAGCCATGACGGTAGCAATGCTGCTTGAGAACACAACGTGGAGCTACTGCCAGAGGTGCAAAGCATCATACAATGATGAAACTCCAACCCAGCGGTAAGGGTAGGCTAAACCATGCTATTGGCTTCGTGCCTTGCGTGGCTGTCATTCCCTTTAACAAGGATTAACCAGGAAGGATTTTCATCATGATGTCCGCAGACCAAACTTCTGCTGCCCCTTTATCTAGTCGCTCAGAAGCCTCAACGGATGCAGATGCTTTTGACCTAAAGGGCTACTTAAATCAGCGTCGAGAACAGGTAGAGTCTGCCCTAAATGCCTCGATTGAGGTGAT
>JBGSVR010000580.1:0-2849 GCA_041752855.1 Thermosynechococcaceae cyanobacterium | reverse complement strand
AGGCAGTCAACGATTTCGCGGCACGCGGCTTTCGGTCATTGGGCGTGGCGCGAGCCGAGGGCGATGGCCCCTGGCAGTTTGTGGGGGTACTGCCCTTGTTCGATCCGCCTCGGGACGATGCCAAGACCACCATCGCCACCGCCGGCAAGATGGGCGTGACGATCAAGATGGTGACGGGGGATGCCCTGGCGATCGCCCAAGAAACCGCCACAAAACTAGGGATGGGCGCAGACATCCTCGATGCCAGCAGCCTGGGGGATGTCAAACAGCTGGAGACAGTAGCGGCAGCAAAGGCGATCGGGCAGGCCGACGGGTTTGCCCAGGTGTTCCCCGAACACAAATTCCACATTGTCGATGTGCTGCAAAAGCACGGCCACATCGTCGGCATGACGGGGGACGGCGTGAATGATGCGCCAGCGCTGAAGCAAGCCGACTGCGGCATTGCCGTTTCAGACGCGACCGATGCGGCGCGGGCAGCAGCAGACATCGTCTTGATGACGCCAGGGCTGTCGGTAATTATTGACGCGATTAAGGAGAGCCGCCGCATTTTTCAACGCATGAACAGCTACGCGATCTATCGCATCGCCGAGACCCTGCGCGTGCTGTTGTTCATGACGCTGGCTATCTTAGTGTTTAACTTTTACCCGGTCACCGCCGTCATGATTGTGATGCTGGCGTTGCTCAACGACGGGGCAATCCTGTCCATTGCCTATGACCATGTGCATTACCGTAATCAGCCTGAGGCATGGAATATGCGCCTGGTGCTGGGCATCTCTACCGTGCTGGGCGTAATGGGCGTGATCTCGGCGTTCGGCTTATTTTATCTAGGCGAGCGGGTCTTTCATATCGATCGCGATCACATTCAGACCCTAATGTATTTAAAGCTGTCTGTAGCCGGACATCTAACTATCTTCCTGACCCGCACCCAAGGCCCCTTCTGGTCGATTCGCCCCGCAAAAATTCTGTGGATCGCCGTTCTCGGCACCCAAATTTTAGCCACACTGATCGCCGTCTACGGTCTCTTTATGACACCCCTCGGCTGGGGTTGGGCACTGTTCGTTTGGGGCTATGCCCTAGCGTGGTTTCTTGTGAATGACCGCGTGAAACTGCTCACCTATTGGCTTTTGAGCACGCCACAGTCGAGACGCAGAAGACGTCTCAACCTGGCTTGAGGGCAATGAGCAGGGTCTACAAGGCTAACTTCACCACCATCTTGCCAATAGTCTGACCTGCAAACAGACCCATGAATGCGCCCTAATCGGCCAGATGGCCGGTCTGTGGGGCAACCCCATTAAAAACTCTGTCCCCGCTTGACAGCAGACCTCCAAAGGCCCTGTGCCATTTCGTTGGGTAGGTTCCACTATACTTCCTACATCTGTCTGAGCCTGTTCGCGCTCCCACCATGATAGAAGCCCAAGTAGCTCTAAACTTTTTTCAGCAACACATTGCACCTAGTACTGGGCGGCAGAGATCTCCCGACTATCGTCGCGCAAGCGTCTTGCCTGCGGCAAGCTAGAGGCTTAAGCCCAAAACAGGAGAAGGAATGCCGAATTCAAAGGCTCTCTCCCATGGCGGGATTTAGCGTAACGGCTACAGAAGTGGGATACCCCCGGCTATAGTCCCAAAGAATTGCTTCTTCAGGTTGTTGAAAACTTTCACTGACTATAAATCTTGCGGCTTCATCAATGACAGGATAAGTCTTGACATAAATTAGACACCCTGTCGCTGAAGCGGGGTGCTGGCGGGGAGCATTTAGGCTCGTAAGCCGCTAGGCGGCGTTCCCAGCTCATAATCGTGGCATGAGAGGCGCTAAACGAGCGGCCTGTGGCACGTACGCCTAAGCCCTCGCTACGCACATTAAGCGCAGCGGACACGACTCTTGCCGGAGTGCGCAATCGGGCCATCGGGGTGTTGGTACATTCGTTGTAGCGTTTGCCGCAATCTCGACATAGATAGCGCTGTAGAGCGTTTTGCTCTTTTAAGGGGGCTCTACCGTTCTTTACAGTGTGCTCACTCTGGCAATAGGGACATCGCATGGGCTAGAAGACAATCAACGCCTATAGTCTAGCTATCACCCGTTAGGAAACCAGTGCCCTCTAGTTGTTGTGTCAGTCTGATCGGGTCTAGTTATTAATCGAATAAATGACCAGAAAAATAAGAGTACTGTAGATCCACCTAGACGATAAAAAATAGCTGCTATAGGACTAACTTCAGCTTCCATAAATTTGTAAAAAATAGGGCAAATTCCTACCAGAACAATAGAAGTTGAAATTGCACCAATGGTTGCTATGGGTTCTAAGTTGGATCGATTCTGAAGCATTGAATTGCCCATTATTCTACGGGGTACTTTTGAGCTTTAATGGTGTATTCGACTTTTGAACTCCAAAACCTTGAAGTTTCATACTGGGTAATTATCTCTCCAAACAATTTGACCCTTGAAGAATATGAATCAAGTCGGCTACGCTTCAGTTACACTTTCTAACGGGTTTAAAGCCCTTACTTGCTCCAACTGTTGCCCAACCTTGACGACCTGCTCAAAGAAGTTGACGATATCTACAGGACGGGTTTGGTTGTTGCAAATCACCAGACGTAGGATGATCTGGTCTCGCATATGAGCGTAGTTCACCATGGCGACATGTTGATCCAGCAGCGTCTGGCGAATCTTAAGTGTTAGGGCATTGACATCTGGATGGGGAGATTGGGGTCGGTAAGCTGTTGCGCATTTAAATTGCATCCACAGCATTTCCTTTGTTTTTGAGATTACGCCCCCAATTTATTGCAAGATCACCCTCATTTAACAGGTTATTGATAAGGGCTTCTAACTCTTCAATCGACTTAAATAAACGATT
>JBGSVR010000579.1:0-3000 GCA_041752855.1 Thermosynechococcaceae cyanobacterium | reverse complement strand
AAGGTTGCCTCTTCAGATTTGCCCCAGCGGGTTTCAATCCCCGTCTGGACGGCGGTTGGTAAGGTGGCAAAATGGGCTTGATAGGCTTCCTTTGATAAAGATTGCCGTACCGTTCGTAGCTCCAGCGCCTCAGGATCGTTGGTCACACCCTGAGTCAGCGCCTGCATCAGCGCATCGCTGTTGGCTGGGATATCGCCTACTTTATAGCCTTCAGCCTTTAGCGTCTTAAGAATTTCGAGACAGCTTGCGGGGGTGTCGAGTCCCACGCCATTGGCTAATCGTCCGTCACGGTTAGGGTAGTTTGCCAAAATGAGAGCAACCCTACGTTCTGCGACGGGGGTTTGGCGCAGTTTGACCCAGTTGGCGGCGAGTTTTGCGACGAAGTTGATGCGCGATCGCTCTGGTTCATAAACCACCACATCGGTTTGCAGGGAAGCGTTTTGAGCTTGGACTGCCTTAAACGAAACGGCTCGCGTGATAATGCGCCCGTCCACTTCTGGCAGCGCCACGTTCATCGCCATATCGCGGGGCGTTAACCCTTGGGCGCTGCCCTCCCACATTTCTCGTGAGCCGCCGCTGAAAATAACCTGGAAGACGGGGACATTCAGCGTTTCCCAGAGATCTACCTGGGGCGTATCGGTTTCTAAGCTGGCTAAAGAAAAGCTGGTGGTGTTGAGCATCACCTCCACCCCTTGACGGCAGTAGTGGATCAGTTCTTTCTGTACGTCCGGCTCTTTGAGGGAAGATACAAAAATCGGGACGGGCGTTAAGCCTTGCTCTACTAAAGCTTCGCAAAGCTCATCAATGGCTGCGGTATTGCCCGAAAGGTAATGCGCTCGATAAAAGAGGATGCCTGCGCCAGAGGTTACGGGCTGGTCAAGGTTGCCCCCATAAATGCCCACGCGGGGGACGGGCTGCGGGGTCTGATACGCCACGGGATGATCTAAAAACTGTGCGGCAACAAACTTCAGAAGATTCTGATAGTTTTCAACGCCTGCCTCAATGAAATACTGCCAAACTCGATTGACCACATTTAGCGCGGCTGTAGAATGGCTGACTAGCGTAGGGTCAGGCCGCTCATCCCCAGGCAATACAATCAGCGTTGCCCCTGTGTTTTTTGCAGTTTCTTCAACCACATCCAGCCCATAGCTCCAGTAAGACTGCCCCCCAATCAAGCGCACGATGACAATCTGCGCTTGGCTGAGAACATCTTCGGCATAGGTATCAATGGTCAACTGCTGCTGAAGCTGAAGCAGGTTCACCACTCGCACGGCTGGGAACCCCTCAGGAAGCTGAGCTGCGGCAGCCGCCAGGGTTTGGATATCGGTATCCGCTGCGGTGATGACCACAATGGGCGCAGGCTGCTGCTCTACAAAAATAACGCCATCAGCGGCGGGGTTCCAGCCGCCAGGGATAGTAGCTAGACGATGCATGGCGCTCTGGGGTGATGGGCAATGGCTCCCATTATTACAGGTCTATTGAATGCGATCCAAGGTTCGGTACTGCACGGCTTCGGCAATGTGGTTGACCTGCATTGCTTGGGAGTTGGCTAAATCTGCGATCGTCCGTCCTACCTTCAAAATTCGATCCGTTGCCCGTGCCGATAGCCCCAAGCGCTGAATAGCCGCTTCTAAAAGCTGCCGCGATGCATCATCAAGACGGCACCACTGCCGCAAATGACGGCTCTGCATTTGGGCATTGCAGTAAAGCTGCGGCTCATCCTTAAAGCGATCGCTTGCCATCTGCCGACCCGCTAAAACCCGTTCTCGCACAAACTCTGAAGGTTCACCTTCACTGACTTGGGTTAGCTCCGAGGGCTTGAGGCGGCTGACGCTCACCTGTAAATCAATGCGATCCATCAGTGGCCCTGAAAGCTTTGCCCAGTAAGATTCTCTCTGACGGGGTGAGCAAGAGCAGGCTTGAATGGTATCGCCAAAATAGCCGCAGGGGCAGGGGTTGGTACTGGCAACCAGCGTAAACTGTGCCGGAAACGTAACGGATTGCCGCGTTCTAGAAATATTGACAAACCCATCTTCTAAGGGCTGGCGCAGAAATTCCAGAACGTCGCGCTTGAATTCGGTCAGCTCATCCAAAAATAAGATGCCGTGATGCGCTAGAGAGATTTCCCCTGGCCTTGGAAAGCTGCCGCCACCCACCAACGCAGGGCCAGAAGCCGAATGGTGAGGACTGCGAAACGGACGAGAGCGGATTAAAGTGCCCCGCTCTTTAAGCAGCCCCGCAACAGAATAAAGCTTAGTCACCTCTAGGGCTTCGTTGAGGCTTAGGGTGGGCAAAATCGTGGGCAAGCGCCTTGCCAGCATTGTTTTACCGCTGCCTGGTGGCCCTACAAAGACTAGGTTATGTCCCCCTGCGGCGGCAATCTCAAGGGCGCGTCTGGCATGGGCTTGACCTTTAACATCCTTAAGATCGAGCGCCATATTAAGCGCATCTTCATCTACAGCCTGGGGTTCGGCGGCGGTGAAGGGCGCTACTGCCTCTGGCTGGTGCAGAAAGTCTACGACCTGAGCCACCGTTTCAAATCCATACACCTTTAGCCCCGAAACCACAGCCGCTTCGTGGGCATTGGCATGGGGCACCACAATGCCCTTAAAGCCCAGCTTGAGCGCTGTTGCCGCAATAGGCAATACACCGCTCACCGGGTGCAACACCCCATCTAGGGAAACTTCACCTAAAAACAAAAAGTCTTCGAGATGGGTCAGATTGAGCTGGTCAGAAGCCGCTAAGATGCCCAAGCCAATGGGTAGGTCAAAGCTAGGGCCTTCTTTTCGCAGGTCAGCAGGCATCAGGTTAATGACTACTCGCCGCATGGGGAAGGCATACCCAGAATTACGCAGCGCAGCTCGCACCCGTTCTCTCGATTCTTGAACGGCAGTATCTGGTAAACCCACAATGATGATGCCGGGTAGCCCACCCGATACGTCTACCTCAACGCCGACGCGAATGGCATTAATACCGAGAAGAGAAGCGCTCCAAATCCGA
>JBGSVR010000578.1:0-5170 GCA_041752855.1 Thermosynechococcaceae cyanobacterium | reverse complement strand
AATCGCTTAGGTGCATGGACGCTTTTGAATACTCTCACACAATCGCTCTTTAGCGGCGCAAACGCAACCTGGTGACGGTTTTTGTCAGGTATTTCGGAGCTAGATTGCATGACAGGTGCTTAAGCATTCTGCTAAGCCTGTTGCCTAAACCTGTATAGGGCTTGCTTGCTGCCCTTACGAATGTGACTGTATTAAGGTGCCCAACACACTAAAGAGGCGTTGAGGCGACAGCATTGCCCACGGCGCAAACGACGGCATGGATGCCTGATCAAAATTGCGTGAAAATAGCTCTTGCTTGAGGGACACCACGCGAGGGGTGAGGGGTGGCAAATTTGCCGCATTGTTGAACTGCGTATCGTAGCTCCAGTTACGAGTAGGCGGAAAGTAAATGTTGCAGGAAGATTTAGTGCCTCTAGGTGATTGGACACCATTGTTCTGGAGACCACCGCTACCGCAGAAAGGGCCATTAACCCGTCGAGGGGCTGACAGACTCACCAGAGAGCCAAGATAGTTAAAATCAACATCTTTCCAATATTCATGAAAACGGGGGTAGTTATTCAACCCACCACCTGTGCCATCATCAAGGTCTTGCCCCCCTTGATTAGCGCCGCCCGTAAGATCAATTCCTGCCAGAAAAGCCGCATTGATAGTGGTGTCACTGGGTATTCGGTCTTCAAGATTGACTGAAGTTAGGTCATCCATAGGCCAAAGATTAGACAGCACATTAATTGAATCTGCCATTACGGCAGCGGGGATTCTTTGCCCCGTGTTTGCTGGAGATTCAAAGTCGGGAAAAGGACAAGCGTCCTTGCAGTTGTAGTCTCCGTGCATATAAACTGCCTGATCTGAAATAATGGAAAGCCCTTTTGGTGTTTCTCCATTGATGGGTGTTACCAAATTTTGCCCGTTATATACCCGAATGCCATAGTCGTTAATACTTAAAGAGTCAGGGCCTTTTACGGTAAAAAACCAAACTAACCCGCCCTCTGAATCTTCGTTTAAGGGTTTACCCATGAGATTTTTAGCACACCCCAGCAACCCACGCATATCAACGTTCAGCATCTGGATGGGTAGGAATTTATCTGGGCCTAAAGAACCTCTCTTCTCTCGATAGTTTTTAAAGGTTTTATCTGAAAAAGAAACAATTGGCTTTCGTACAACAGTCCCTACCGCTACGGTGGAAAAATTTGGGTTGAGAGATCCTTTAATCGTAATTACGTCGCCAGAAACAGACTGGACAAAGTATAAATGGGGGTCAGTCCCCACCGTTAAAACATCATCTTTGGCAAAGCTTCCCGCTGTTCCTGGGGTTACGGTTAAGGTATTGGTTGTGGCGCTGGTGGTTAGTGTTTGGGACGGGGCGCAAGCATTACTATTGAGGAGATCAGTCGTTTCTGAAGAGAGTATGCTATCTCCTGCACTCCTAATCTGAAGAGCTGGGGCAGTAGGGCTGGTTAAATCTAATACAAGCCGCAAATCAGCGCTATCCCAATAGAGTCTGCCAGAGGTTGCATCAAAGTCACCAGGAGGGGGTGGCGTTAATTTCTGTACTCCAACGCGAATTTTGCCATTCCAAGGGGCTATTGCCTTAAATTCAGTCCGCCCGCCCGCACAAGGAACGTTACGAGGGGCAGGCGTAGCATCATCAACTTTGACATCGCCAGAACATTCTGGTTTATATTTAAGACCGCGATAAAGTTTTTTTGCGGTTGTTAATTGACCTTTAATTCTCAGATTGCCAAATGCATTGATATATAAATCGTTGTTGCTATGAACGGGGCCACTTAGCGTCATAACAGGTGGAAGGTTAATATCCATATCCTGGTCGGAGAATGCCGCAAACTGAAACAGCGGGATCAGACGGCTCTTAAACTTAAGCCCTACGATCGCAGAGGGTTTGCTTTGGCTATCTTGGGCGATCGAGATGACGTTGTACCGATACTCTTGTGCCGTTAGCCCTTCGTTATTTTCTCCGGCGGGGATCACAACGGTTTTGGGGACAGAACCCGTTTCATCTTCAATATAGGTGGTGACGGGCTGAGCGCTAATGTCTGTGTTGGTTTGACATTGAAAGTCTCCTGTCCCTTTATTGCCAGCAGGGTCAAGGCAGTCTTTCCAGTGGGCTGGAGAGGTGCCAGAAGGACGATTGTAATCAGCAAAGCGATCGTAAACTGCTTTGGCGCGCAGGTTGAGGCCAGCTTCTGCGGCATAAAAACCCGTATTCCCCTTTGCCGAAGCGTTAGTGCTGGCGTTGTCTACTTTGCTCGTAATGGCGTAGGTCAACAGTAACACTGACAAAATTAGAAGAACGGCAAGGGTAATGACCAAGGTGTAGCCCCCTTGGCACTCATACTTATGTTGATCGCGCTCATACCGAAGACGAACGAGCATCAGCAGCAGAAAGGACTGGGGAGATTTATGCTGAAACTTCATGGGGCAGGTCTAGATAAACTATTGCGAGGGAAAAACTGAGAGGCAAGGGTTTGAATAATGGGCTTGGCATCTGGTCCAATATTTTCAACCGAAAAACTAACCTTGATGGCTTTTAGGGCTGTCCAGTCTTCATAGGGAAAGGGCAAAGAATCATTAAACGCAGGAATTTCTAGACCTGTTGAGTCAATACCATTTACCTGAAAGTTACGCAGACGATTCACAATTTTGAGCGGTTTATTGTCCAGAAGAGTGTTGGTATTGCGATCAACTAAGCTCAGTTCAAGAACGCGATCACCCCTACCATCTGCATCCCCCAACGCATAACGCCGTTTCTCAAGAATGTAAAGCTTAGACCCTTCTGGATAAATTCGGCTAAAGGAGGTTGGGACAGTTTTATTGATGAGGTATCGCTGATCTGCGGCGGAGCCTTCTTGGGCTTCCCCAGAGTACAGAAAAAATTCTCCATCACCCGTATTGGGGTTAAAAATGTAGGCCCAACTGCATTCATCAATTAAGCTAGCTGGGTTTGTTTGTTTACAGTCTCCAGGGGGGAGTGAGCAGGCAGACTTAGCTGCACTGAGTTGGCAGCGATAGGCTTGCCATTCTTCAACGTTGTCGGGCACTCCATTGGGTGGGCTGCTGGGTAGGCTACTGCCATCTGCAAATGGACAAACTACATTAGATTTATCAACGACCCGAATACTGGATGTACTAGGTTTTACCTCGGCACAAACCGTTAGATCCTGAGCTAATAACTTACGCTGAAGCACAAGCGTATCGGGTGCCGTACCGCCGCCATCAATAATGCGAATGATGGGTAGCCCTAAGCCCAATCCAACTTTTTCGCCCGTTTGACGTACATCAGCCCCAATCAAATCCATCGAAGACTGGATGGTTTGGTTTACATCTGTGGTGGCCTGCTGATTAATGTACTGACGCCGCTGGGTCACAACTAAGCCTAGTGACACACCTAAGATGACCGAAGAAACCACGACCGTGACCAGTAGCTCTAATAATGTCAGACCCTGCTGAAATCTCACCTGTTGAGATCTCAAAGAAAGGTCAGGCCGCGCCATGCTCAACAAAGTTCTCAAAATTCTTAGTTGACCTCAAACTTTGTATAAATGGTGGAGACTTCATAGACGGGCGCATCGCTGACCGTTCCATTGTCAAATGCCTGAAAAACCTCCACCCGAATGTACCGAGAATTGGGGTCACAGAACTGAGTTTTAGTCGCTTCGCAGAAAAAGATTTTAGCGTTAAATTTTTTGTTATAAGAACTTTTATTGGTTAACGCAGTACCCCCAGGAGACGTAACATCACTAATGCCGCTCATGGGCAGGGTATTGATGGGCTGCTGGCGCAGTTCGTCCATAATCTGCTGCGATACGGCGATCGCCCCCGTTCGCACCGGATTTCTGAGGGTCTGAAGTCGATAGGTGGTGTAGATGGGCACCACGCCAGCCACTACCGCCAGAAAAATAAGCAGCGACACTAAGGTTTCTACCAACGTAATGCCTTCAGATGCCTGAATCCTAGATAAATCAAAAGACCTAGGGGATTGCCTTAACATCAACCCCACCTCCCCGAAACACCGTAATTTTATATTGCAGGTTTTTATTATCCTTGAGGCTTAGGTCTAGGGTTTGATTGGCTAGTCCACGGCTGTCATAGCAAATGTTCCAGTTGGTTATGGGAGACGGCGCAACGCTATTAACTAATACGGCGCTAATCTCAACATTTTTACGATTGGCAGGGGGTGTCGCAGCCGTATCTAAAGCCGTGTCTCCTAAAGTAAACCCTGGATCGGGCTTCCAGTCTGTGCTGGCACAAGATTCTGCAACCTCTACGGCAAGACTGATGCCATTTGCCGTGGTGACAGGCCGCATCCGATAGGCTGATGTTTGTGAAATAGCCTTTGCCCGCAACAGCCTAAGGTTTCCGGCAATATTGGCGCTGGTATCTTTAAGCGGAAGGCTGCCAAATCGAATCGTTGGGGCGGCGATCGCCGTCAGTACCCCCAAAATCACAATCGTCACTAGCGTTTCCGCTAAGGTAAAGCCTTGCTGTGTCAGTCTGCGATGATAAAACATAAGAGACTAGGGCAGTAGAGAATAAATAGGCAAAGCATTATGAACCGCCGTTGGGCTGCTCCGGTTGCCTTAAAATTTGCGATTTACCCCCGCTAGCCAGACCTTTATATGGGCAATACCGCCGATGTATTAAGGTCTAGACCAATATTTTACTGAAGATTGAGTCTTGCAAGTAAGCCCATAATAGCCCCAAGATATTAGGCTGACCACTCTTGTAAAATCCTGACTCGGTTTAGCGTGAGGGTGGCGTCCCTAGGAGAAGAAAACATCATGACATCAATGGCGCAGCAGCCCCCCAATACTAGACTTGAGCGAGACACCATGGGAGAAATTGCCGTCCCCCAAGATCGTTACTGGGGCGCACAAACCCAGCGATCGCTCACCTACTTTGCCATCGGTCATGACGTGATGCCCCGTGAGATGATTCGCGCCTTGGGCTTGATCAAAGCAGCGGCGGCCCAAGTGAATCAAGATTTAAGTCTTTTGTCGCCTGAGTTGGCCGCCGCCATTATTCAGGCAGCCCAAGAAGTGGTAGAAGGGCGGTGGGATGATCACTTTCCGCTACGGGTTTGGCAAACGGGCAGCGGCACCCAAAGCAATATGAACGCTAACGAAGTGATTGCTAATCGGGCGATCGCCCTTCT
>JBGSVR010000577.1:0-5250 GCA_041752855.1 Thermosynechococcaceae cyanobacterium | reverse complement strand
GGACTACCCCATCACGGTCTGGAATGTGGTCATGATGGCGCGAACTCGTAGCCTAGGCTGGTTCCGTAACCCAGGCCGCGCAGCCAAAGAAATTGTCAGGGCAGCGTTAGAGCGCGTCGATATTTTAGACCTCAAAGATCGACGCATTGGGGAGCTATCGGGCGGTCAGCAGCAGCGGGTGTTTTTAGCGCGGGCGCTGGCACAGCAGGCTGAAGTCTTGCTCTTTGATGAGCCATTTACAGGCATTGATAAAAAAACCGAAGGCATTATTCTCGATATTTTTGATGAGCTGCGATCGCAAGGCAAAATTATGCTCGTCAGCAGCCACGATTGGGGACAAACCCTCACCCACCTTGATCGGCTGCTGCTGCTCAACCAGCGCCTCATTGCCGATGGGTCCCCTCAGCAGGTGATGACTCCTGAAAATTTGCACCAAGCCTATGGTGCTTCTCTAAAAACGGCTACTCGCTCCACCTTAGACACCAACCTTTTTTGCTAGACCATGCTGAGTGTTTTACTGGATCCGCTTCATTATGAATTTATGCGGAATGCGATCGCCATCAGCATCCTGATTGGCATTCTGTGCCCAGTGGTGGGCAGCTACCTAATTGTGCAGCGAATGGCGCTATTGGGAGATGTAATTGCCCATTGCGTATTGCCCGGTCTTTCCATTTCGTTTTATCTGGGCATAGATATTTTAATTGGGGCATTTGCATCGGGCATTTTGAGCACATTTTTTGTGGCTTGGATTCGATCGCAGTCACGGGTCAAGGTCGATGCGGCGATGGCGCTCACTTTTTCGAGCTTCTTTGCCCTGGGCATCACGCTCATCACCACCCTTAAAAACAAAATCGACCTCGACAGCTTTTTGTTCGGCGATATTTTAGGGGTGACACCCCACGACATCTACAGAACCCTCATTATTGCCGTACTCATTTTGGCGATCGTAAAGCTGTTTTATAAAGAGCTGCTGTTTTATACCTTTGACCGCACAGGCGCACAAGCTACGGGTTTGCCCGTTAACGCTATTCACTTTGGTTTCACCGCCGCCGTTACGCTCACCATTATTGCCAGTATGCAGGCCGTGGGCGTTATTTTAGTAATTGCGCTTTTGGTTGGCCCTGCACTAACGGCTTATCTACTTGTGAAAGAGCTGCACCAGATGATGGGGGTAGGGGCAATGATTGGGGTGTTTGCCAGCGTTGCGGGGGTCTACATTAGCTACTACCAAAACCTTCCCTCTGGCCCTGCGATCGTTTTGGTGTCTTCTTCGCTATTTATCTTTGCGCTTTTGTTTAGCCCAGCTCAGGGCATTTTGACCCGTCCTGATTCTGCCGTTTCGCTGACGCGTTTACTGAAGCAGGTTGGTCTGTTGAGACGGGGTTGAATGTAACAGGGTTGATGCAAAATAAGTGTGAAGATCGCGTAACTCTCCCCTCCGCCTGCATGCAGTAGTTAGACATGTGCATTAGTGCAACCTAATTCACATTATTCAGAGAGTGGCCCAGACCAAAGCCACATCTGATGGATTTGTGCCTGAGATTTTTGACTTTGCTGCTCATCCCTAGCTATGAAGCCACCACCCCCTTTATTATTTCCCCACATTATGATTTTGTCATTGAATACATCATGCAAAAAATCGGCGACATCTTCTGCTATTACTTCCGCTTTTTCCTGATCAGATAAATCCTCTTCGTAGCAGCTAGCATACCAATGGGTAAAATTACCAACAAATATAATAAGCTCACTCCCGTAATCTTGAATTTCAATACTACCAAACTCTTCATAGATAGGCAGAATACTAATCGTGATCCTATCTTCATCCACAATAAAGTGCAATGATGAGAACTCCGATTCTATCTTTCTAATTGCTGTTTCTAAGAGCACAATTTTCCACGACTCTGTAGTTCTATAAATAGCGGAGTCTAACTGTTAAGTCTGGAGGGCTGTAGCTGAATCTGCTGCTTGTGAAGGTATCCGCGAAGTAGCTCGAACTGCGCGGAACATTCCAAATCGACATAGCCCTGCACCAAAGGCAAGACGCATTAGCAAAATAGTGGGAACTTCTCGCAGAGACTTGATAAACCCCGACACGCCAAAGCGCACCAATCCTTTTGGTCGAATAACGCCTTGCCAAATTGAATCGATCCAAGATGGAAGCGTGGGCTTCGTCCAGTCTGCGGTGGTGACGCTGCCTTTCACAAACCCCGTTGCCTCCAACAGCTCAGCAAACCCTTCAATGCTTGAAAACGCAGGATGCGACCACTGATCCAGCAACTGCTGCATCACGGGCTTCTCCCAAAAATTCAGCGGAATGCGGCGATCGTCTCGTTTATTCCAGTCGGCAACCGCTAATACGCCACCTGGCTTAAGCACCCGCATCAGTTCTTTTGCAAAGGTGGCTTTGTCTGGCATGTGGGGACCAGCCTCAATCGACCAAACCACATCAAAGCTACCGTCTGGAAACGAAAGCGCCATTGCGTCATCTACCAAAAACTGCACGTCCAAATCCGTTGGCGTTAGCTCCTGGGCGCGTTTGACCTGTTGAGGACTGATGGTAACGCCTGTCACGGCAAATCCGTAATCTCGCCCTAAAATGCGGCTGCTGCCCCCAATGCCGCAGCCTACGTCTAACACCGTGGTGCCAGGAGGCAACGCATCTAAACCTGCCCAACGAGCCATTTCATGCACAAAGTCTGATTTTGCAGTCAAGAAATCTTTTCGCTGGGGTGGCAGGCCGTAATGCCCCAGATGGATATGCTCCCCCCAGTAAAACTCTAAGATGCCATCCTCTGTCCACTGGTCATAGGAAGTAGCGACCGTACTAGAAGATTGATAGCGACGAGCGGAGAGAATGTAGATGATAATGGCGATCGCCAGCCCTACCAACAAAAATCCCATTACAGAAAAAAGTAAATTCATTTAGAACAAGCCTCATTCAAACCCATATATCTCAAAGCATCCGTCAATTTTAGTGAGTGGGTCTATCCGTGAAAGCTAGAGGCGTTTTTAGGGGCCACTGTTTCCCTTGATAAAACAAAAGCTGATAAACGTGCAAACTGCCATAGCGAAATGAGGCTTCAAACGATTGCAGATAGAGATACCACATCCGCAGAAATCGCTCATCATAGGTTGTGCCAAGCTGCGTAATCTTGTCCCGATTGCCTACAAAATTTTGCGCCCATCGTTTTAGGGTTTCGGCATAGTGGGGCTTTAGGTCTTCGCAGTGGGCAACCGATAGCTTGGCATTCCACAATTCTTGAATCAGCTCAGGCAACTGCGGTGCATAGCCCCCTGGGAAAATATATTTGTCTACCCAGGCTCCGTTTCGTTCATTACTCTGGGTCGCAATGGTGTGCAGCATCCCGATGCCGTTGGGCTTTAAAAGTTTGGAGGCGGTTTGCATGAAGGTCGCAAAGTTCCCCTTACCCACATGCTCAAACATCCCAATGCTGACAAATTTGTCGTACTGTCCCGTAACCTCTCGGTAGTCGGCAATGATAATTTTAATGCGATCGCCCAATCCCTTTTGCGCAATCCGCTCCTGCGCCAGTTTTGCCTGTTCTACACTTAGCGTAATGCCCGTGCCAGAAACACCGTAATGCTTTGCCGCATACATCAACATTCCTCCCCAGCCACAGCCAATATCTACCAAAGATTCTCCTGGCTTTAGCGCAAGCTTCTGGCAAGTCAGGTTATACTTCTGAATCTGCATTTGCTCTAGAGAATCTGCCTCCTGTCGCCGATAGCCGCAAGAGTAGGTCATTGTTGGATCTAGAAAAAATTGATAAAAATCGTTTCCTAAGTCGTAGTGATGCTGTACATTTTTGCGGCTGTTTTGAATCCAGATCGGGAGCGTGCGCAGACGTTGTGTAATGACTTTTGCAATAAGGGGGAGCGTGATTTTCTCCCCAGCTTTGGCATAGACATTACTGCGATAAAACAGTCCAATTAGCTCAATTAAATTGTCATTCTCTTCATCCCACCAGCCTTCCATATAGGCTTCGCAAAACCCAAGGCTGCCAAAGGCTAAAATGCGATCGTAGGTGGCAGGGTTATAAATATTGAGGCGCAGTGGCAGCGACAGTCCGGCTTTGCCGAAATGAAAGGCTTTCCCGTTTGGATTAATGACTGTCAGGTCAGCAGTTTCAATGAGGCTAAAAAGCTGATAAAGGTAGCGTTCTCCAGCGGGAAGACCGCTGATAGATTGCTTCAGGTTCGCTGTATCAGTAGAATCAGAGTTCAAATTTTGATTCAAAGACGGAGAAATATCTTTTTGTGGCGCATCGGTTTTTGCCATGACCTTAGCTTGCTCCCTTTACATCCATCATGCTGCTTGCCGTCTTGACTTTCGTGGCAAGCCCCAAAGTTTCTAACCCTCGAATGGTAAGCCAAACCAAATCAATCTCCCACCAGCGCCACCCAAACCGCGCCGAAGACTGAACCGCATGATGATTGTTGTGCCATCCCTCGCCAAAGGTCAGCAGCGCCACCCACCAGCAGTTAGTAGAGGTATCAGCCGTGTTGTGGGTGCGGTAGCCCAACTGGTGACACACACTGTTAACAAAACAGGTGCTATGAAACCCTACAAATAAGCGTACAAAAATGCCCCAAACGACAAAAGGCATACCGCCGATGCCGTAAAGCAATAGCCCCAGAGCAACCTGCAAGAAAATATAGTATTGGTGACAAAATTGGTAAAACGGATCGTCGGCAATATCTTTGGTGAAGCGACCTAGCTCTGTTTTGCTGGGCACATCATGCATTAACCAGTTGATGTGGCTCCACCAAAACCCTTCCCTAGAGTTATGGGGGTCTGCTAGGCGATCGCGAAGAGTCTCACCCTTAGCATCTGCGTAAACGTGGTGCATCCGGTGGTAGCCCACCCAGCCTTTCACTGCCCCTTGACCCGCCAAGGTGCCACACAACACAAAGAAATACTCTAAAACTTTGGGCACCTTAAAGCTGCGATGGGTTGCCAACCGATGAAAGCCTAAGGAAATGCCCAGCCCAATGGTGATGCAGTGCAGCAGCACCGCCACCCCAACCGCAGACCAACTGAAGTACATGGGCAAAAATGCCAGCAGTGCCCCTAGATGCAGAGCGATTGTAAAGGCAATAACATTCAAACGCGGACGAGGTGCGTCTAAGGAGACTTCAATCATTCGTTATCTCCTGTTTTAAGGTGTTGCTGCCTTAATATACTGCGGCTTTTGAGTTGAATGGGTTTTGCCATAG
Organism: Thermosynechococcaceae cyanobacterium; assembly: GCA_041752855.1. Classification (GTDB taxonomy): domain Bacteria; phylum Cyanobacteriota; class Cyanobacteriia; order Thermosynechococcales; family Thermosynechococcaceae; genus JAAURS01. The sequence goes on along the minus strand of JBGSVR010000577.1, from coordinate 12 downwards.
GGTTTTACTCGA
>JBGSVR010000576.1:0-3490 GCA_041752855.1 Thermosynechococcaceae cyanobacterium | reverse complement strand
TAGGATCAGCAGCGGTGGGAAGTAAACTTGAATCACCGATAATAGCCTAAGAGTTGAGATAATCTGAGTGCAAAAACAACCGCGCCGCTGGGGCACCATTGCTGTTTTGGGGGTTTCTAGCCTGGTCTTTATTGGTCTTTCGGTTCTTCCGCTGGTGGGCGGCATTATGAACCAGCAAAAAGAAACCACTGCCATTTCTACTGCAAAGCCCAATGCCACAGCAGATTCTCCTGAAATTCTCCAAAAAGAAGAAGAAGGCTATCAGCTTGTGCTAAAGCGCGATCCTAATAACCCTACGGTACTGCAAGGGCTGCTTGAAACACGGCTTAAGCTCATTCAGCAGGGCGTGCGCCAGCCGAAAGACGTGATTGAACCCCTCGAAAAACTGGTAAAGCTAAACCCTGGACAGCCGCTTTATCCCATTCTTTTGGGGCAAGCTCAAGAAAAATCGGGTAACAGCACCGCTGCGGCTGCGACCTACCGCACGGTGTTAGACCAGCAGCCCACCAATACCGAAGCCCTTCAGCGATATGTGACGCTACTGCTTCAGCAAAATCAGGCAGCAGCAGCCTTTGATTTACTGCAAAAAGCCAGTGCAGCCGCGAAGCAAACCAATCAGCAGCAGCCGAGTAGCGCTGATTTACCTGCTATTGAGCTGCTGATGGGAGATGTGTACTTAGCGCAGCAGAAAACGGGGGAGGCGATCGCCCTCTACGACCGTCTTCAAAAAGCAAGTCCCAACGACTTCCGGCCTGTTGTTGCCAAAGGCATTGTCTTAAAAAACCAAGGCAAAAATACAGAGGCTCTAACCCTCTTTAAGTCTGCTCAGGCACTTGCCCCAGCCCAAGTTAAAGATAAAATCCAGCAGCTTATTGTCAGCACCCAAGGCACTACCCCAACCCCAGCCAATCCCTTTAGTAGCCCATCACCCCAAAGTTCAGCACCCTAATCTCTCACTCGCCTTGCCGAGTCAAGACCACGACTGAATTAACGTCAATCAATAAAAATGCCAGGAACTGAAATTCTGGTGGCAATTGCGACGGAAATATTGCGCTCTAGACGGTATTGTTGCTCACGAAGACTAAAAGAAAGATACCTCAACAAAAGAAAGAATTGCAAAAATCGAATACTGCGCTTGCGGTTTTTGCATAACTCAACTCAACAGAAGCACTTAAACAAGCTGAAAACCTTTAGGATCTTTCTTCGTCTGCCATTCGGTTTAGATCAAAAATACGGCGTCCCCAAATCTTATGACGAAGAAAAATCTGATTGTGATTGGCAACGGCATGGTTGGGCACAAATTTTTAGAGTGCATGATTGCCAAAGGCGCGACGGATGACTGGAACCTCATCACCTTTTGCGAAGAGCCGCGTGTGGCCTACGATCGCGTCAACCTCAGCGGCTTCTTTTCAGGTAAAACTGCTGGAGATTTGTCGCTTGTTGAGCCTGGCCTGTATCAAACCAACAACATTCAGATTCATATTGGCGATAAAGCCCACAGAATTGATCGCGAGACCAAAACAATCACTTCAGTAAACGGCGTAACGGTCAACTACGACAAAGTGGTGCTGGCAACGGGTTCTTACCCTTTTGTTCCGCCGATTAAGGGCAAAGACGCAGACGGTACCTTTGTCTACCGCACCATAGAAGACTTAGAGGCGATGTCAGCCCACGCGCAAAACGCTAAGGTGGGCGTGGTGATAGGCGGCGGACTGCTAGGACTCGAATGTGCCAATGCGCTTAAAAACATGGGGCTAGAAACCCATGTAGTAGAGTTTGCGCCTCGCCTAATGCCAGTTCAGGTCGATGAAGTAGGCGGTGAAATTTTAAAGGATCAAATAGAAGCGTTAGGCGTGAAGGTTCACGTCAATAAGTCCACCACAGAAATTGTGAACCAAAACAGCAGGGTTCATAAAATGCTGTTTGGTGACGGCACAGAGCTGCAAACAGACATGATTGTGTTTTCAGCAGGCATTCGGCCTCGCGATGAAATTGCGAAAGACTGCGGACTCCAGGTGGGTGAGCGGGGTGGCATTGTGGTAAACGAGGTTTGCCAAACCTCGGATGCAGATATCCATGCCATTGGCGAATGCGCCCTCTACGAAAACCGGATTTACGGCCTAGTGGCTCCGGGCTATACGATGGCGACCGTGACGGCAGATCATTTATGTGCGCCCGACAGCAATCGCTTTACGGGGGCAGATATGTCTACGAAACTCAAGCTGTTGGGCGTGGACGTAGCAAGCTTTGGGGATGCTTTTGGAACCACAGAAGGCGCTAAAGAAATTGCCATTAAAGACGCTGTAAAGGGCACATACAAAAAGCTGGTGCTGAATGAATCGGGTTCGCTGCTGCTGGGCGGCATTTTGATTGGGGATGCTTCCGCCTACGGCAACTTATTGCAGTTGGTGCAAAATGCGATCGCCCTACCACCCCACCCTGAAGACTTACTGATGCCACCCCGGGAAGGGGGAAGCTTCTCGATGGGTGTCGAAAGTTTGCCAGACACCGCGCAGCTTTGCTCTTGCAATAATGTAACCAAAGGACAGATCTGCATAGCTATTCAAGAACAGGGACTGCTTGACATTGGCAGCGTCAAAAAATGTACCCAAGCCGGAACAGGCTGTGGCGGTTGCGTCCCCTTGGTGACAGATTTGCTAAAGTCTGAGCTAAAGAAGGCAGGCATTGAGGTTGAAAACGACCTGTGTGAGCATTTTGCCTATTCTCGTCAAGAGCTGTATTCGCTCATTCGCACCCATCAAATTAAGACCTTTGATGAACTGCTGGTGCGCCACGGCAAAGGGCGCGGCTGCGAGATTTGTAAGCCTGCGGTTGGCTCTATTTTGGCTTCGGCTTGGAATGATTATGTGCTAATGCCCTCCCATACGGGGTTGCAAGATACCAATGATGCATTTTTAGCCAACATTCAAAAAGACGGGACGTACTCAGTTATTCCGCGTATTCCAGGGGGCGAAATTACGCCCCAGATGCTGATTGTAATTGGCGAAGTAGCGCGAGATTTTGAGCTATATACCAAAATTACGGGCGGACAGCGCATTGACCTGCTGGGCGCACGGGTCGATCAGCTTCCGTTAATTTGGGAGCGCTTGGTGGAAGCTGGGTTTGAATCGGGTCATGCCTATGGAAAGGCGCTGCGTACCGTTAAGTCTTGCGTAGGCAGCACCTGGTGTCGGTTTGGGGTGCAGGACTCAACGGGGTTGGCGATCGCCGTTGAATTACGCTACCGAGGCTTACGGGCACCCCACAAGCTGAAATCAGCAGTATCTGGCTGCACACGAGAATGTGCTGAAGCGCAGAGCAAAGACTTTGGCATTATTGCCACAGAAAAGGGCTGGAACCTCTACGTCTGCGGCAATGGAGGTATCAAACCGCAGCACGCCCAGCTTATTGCAGAAGATGTAGATCAAGAAACGTTGATTCGCTATATTGATCGCTTTTTGATGTTTTATATCCGAACTGCCAACCGATT
>JBGSVR010000575.1:0-3536 GCA_041752855.1 Thermosynechococcaceae cyanobacterium | reverse complement strand
GATTTCTAACCTGCTGTTAGCGTCTCTGACCGATGGTCGTAACCAAATTGAGCGGGAGGGGCTGAGCTTTCAGCATCCCTGCCGTCCGCTGTTTATTGCGACCTTTAACCCCGAAGAAGGGGCGCTGCGCAATCACCTGCTCGATCGCATTGCCATTGTGCTGTCAGCTGATGGAGTGCTGGGGATCGATGAGCGGGTGCAGGCCGTAGACCAGGCGATCGCCTATGCCGCCTCCCCCCAAGCCTTTTTAGATCAGTACGATGCGGAGCTAGACGACCTCAAAACTCAAATCATTCTGGCGCGGGAATGGCTCAAGGACGTCAAAATTCAGCCTGCCCAAATTGAGTATTTGGTCAACGAAGCCCTGCGGGGCATGGTGCAGGGGCACCGAGCCGAACTCTTTGCGGTACGCGTGGCGAAGGCACATGCGGCACTAGAGGGCCGAAGTGACGTTAGCGCCGACGATCTGCGCCGCGCCGTGGAGCTAGTCATTGTGCCCCGCGCCACGGTAGTGCCACCCCCCGAAGAACAAAACGCGCCGCCACCGCCGCCACCGCCGCCACCCCCCAACAGCAACAACGAAGAAGAGCAGCCCGAAGACACCGAGGCGGAAGAGACGCCCGATGAGCCGGAACCAGAGGAACCCTCTGAAACCGATGAGCCGCCCAATATCCCTGAAGAGTTTGTGTTTGATACCGAAGGCGTGATTCTAGACCCCTCAGTGCTGTACTTTGCTCAAATGGCAAATCAGCAGGGTAAATCAGGCAATCGTACCGTCGTATTTTCTCAAGATCGAGGCCGCTATATTAAGCCCATGCTGCCCAGAGGCGGCGTGATGCGAATTGCGGTGGATGCTACGCTGCGCGCCGCTGCGCCGTACCAAAAGGCGCGTCGAGAGCGTAACCCTGGTCGTCGCGTCATTGTAGAGCAGACCGATTTACGCACAAAGCGCCTAGCGCGTAAAGCAGGTGCCCTGGTCGTATTTGTGGTAGATGCCTCTGGCTCAATGGCGCTCAACCGGATGCAGTCTGCCAAAGGCGCGGTGCTGCGCCTGCTTACCCAGGCATACCAAAACCGAGATCAGGTTTCGCTGATTCCGTTTCGGGGCGATCGCGCTGAAGTGCTGCTACCCCCAACCCGCTCCATTGAGGCTGCCCGCCGTCGCCTTGATACACTGCCCTGCGGCGGTGGATCGCCCCTTGCTCATGGGTTAACCCAGGCCGTGCGGGTGGGGCTAAATGCCCTTTCGATGGGTGAAATTGGTCAAGTCATGATTGTGGCGATTACCGATGGTCGCGGCAACGTCTCGCTCTCAAAATCGTTAGGAGAACCCCAGGTTGAGGGAGAAAAGCCAGACATCAAAAAAGAGCTGCTGGAGATTGCGGGTCGCATTCGGGGGCTAAACCTCAAGCTGCTGGTGATTGATACAGAGAATAAGTTTATTTCTACAGGCTTTGCCAAGGAGCTGTCGGTGCAGGCAGGGGGGCGCTACTATCATTTGCCCAAGGCCACCGACCAGGCGATCGCCGCCGTCACCCAAAACGCCATCAGCAGCATGATGGCTTAGATCGCCGCTAACATTCACTGTTTCAAAATGCTGGTGGAAATTTACAGAACAAAACTGCAAAAACGATGTCTAAGGGTAGAATATGGGTACTCTAATGTCATCACTTTGTGGGGAGTCTGCATTTGGGGTACAAGCTAGTAGCCAATTCTTTCAACCGACTCAAGCGCTAAGTCAGGATTTTCTGTCTTTAGGCTCAACGGTTAAGCGTTTGTTATGTCATGCTTACGTGGTTCATGTTCAGACAAGCAGGTGGGTTTTAGACGTACTTTCAAGCAACGTTGGATAGAGAGTTACGAAAAATAGCGTTACTCTGACAGAGCAAGTGTACGGATAGGGAAAATTAGGTCACACGCATTCAGACTGAAGGCTCATTCAATCCTTTCACTGCGTTGAGTTATTTTTCTCCCTAGGCCAATAAAGTTTTGAGGCAAGACTGAAATTTTGACCTCTCTTTACAATTCATTCTGGGCGATATAAGAGAAGAGGATATTGAGTGTGCTGTATTTAGCAGAAGTACACAAGAAAACTGGGTTCATGGGCAATAAGACAGAGCTAAAGCTCTTAGCCAAGCAGCAGTCTGAGCAAAATTGGGCCATGCTGCCTGGCGAAGAATCAGTCCCCGCTGATATTGCCAATGAATACAACGCAGGCGTTCTTGTCTTGGTTGAGCTAGATGCAAACCAGCAGGTCAAGAAAATTCAGGATGCTACCCGTCACCTGGTCGGAATTTTGAAAAACTTTTCGCGGATGCGCGAGAAATTCCGCACCCAAGAAGAAGAAATTGAGGGCTGGAAACAGTCGCTAATCTACCAAAGCCAAGAGCTGACCCGCCGAGAGGTCGATATTGAAGCACGCGCAGAAGAGCTTCAGCAGCTTGAGGCCGAGTCTCATAAAATTGAAGAGCAGCGCCAAGAATTTGAAGCCACCCGCGCCCAAATTTTGGCGCTAAAAGAAGACATTGAAGGCGATCGCACTCAGCTAGAAGAAGCGTGGGGTCGTCTGCGCAGTGCCCAGCAGCAGTTGACTCAAGATCAGCAGACCAGTACCCTCTCTGACGAGCAGGTTCAGGCGCTCGAAGAGTTAATGGGTCGCTTAGAAGGGTCTTTGCTGAGTGGAGACATTCTGCATCAGCCCCTTCAGGCCATGCGTGGCGGCGGCGGTGAACAGCAGGCCATTCTCCAGCAGTTTTGGAATCAAATGGATCAAGGACGTCAAGAACTGGAGCGGACACAGCCAGAGTTTGACCAACAGTCCCTTGATTTAGAAAATGCTTGGAAAAAATGGCATGAAGACATAGAAGCACTGCACCAGCTCCAGATTCAGGCACGTCTTCAGCAAGAAAACCTTGCCTTAAAGCAGACACACCAAAGTTTTCTGAGTCAGCAGATTCAGATCCAGAGCGATCTTGAAAAAAGCTTACAGTGCCTTAAAGAAGGGATTTCGGGCGACCTCAATATTGACCTTGAGGCATTGCGAAATCAGCCCTTAGAAGCGTTAGAGGCAACGGTCGAAAAGCTCCGAAAAGAATTGGAAAAGCTGTCTCATTTTGTCTCAGATCAAGAGGAAGAGTTGGGTCTACAAAACCAAACCATCGAAGATCTGAAGATCAAAATCGCTCAAGCCAGCGAATACGACCGCATGAACATGGCGGCTGACTTAGAAGACGAAAAGCAAAACTATCAGTTTCTTGAAGAAACGCTTCAGGGGCAGCGCCAAACCCTGGGCGATCGCAAGTCTGTCTTAAAGCTGCATCAAGATATTTTGAATCAGCGTAAAGGCATTGTCTCGAAAGATGAGCCGAGTTTTGAAAAACAGGTTGAACCACTGCTTACTAAGGTTGCAGCTCAACGTCAGTCTCTGCAATCAGTGCTTGTGACACTAGAGCAAGAGCTAAGCAACCTTCAGAACACCGCTGGACAAACACAGTCTCAGGTGGCTGAGATGACGGCTAGCCTTGCGAGAATGCGTG
>JBGSVR010000574.1:0-3826 GCA_041752855.1 Thermosynechococcaceae cyanobacterium | reverse complement strand
CTCTGGCTTTATTCCATCCCAGATGGGGTTGGAGGGCTTTCCTTAATTCGCTATATTGACTCATGGGGTTTCTCATGGACTTCGTAATTCTGATGAAACCCCATCCTCACAACATTTTCAAGCTTTTTGTCCTGTACTTAGTGCTTCATTATGCAATGTCTCTATTGTGACAGACTTACCACCATCATCAAATGTGAAGCGTTGATTGAAATATACGCCAACAACTCTTAGCCTTACATTAATTTCTGCCACTTGATTAACTTCTGAATGATATTTTTGATTTCTTGACAAAGTAAATAGATTCACTATCTGCAATAGATACTCTTATTAAAGAGATGTGATTAACTTTAATACCCCATTTTGTATAATTCATGAAAATTCAGGTAGCCATTTGTTAGCTAAACTTAATTTAAATCTGTAGTGTTGGAGAGTAGTTTAAAACCTAAAAAAGCTTGATTTCTCTAATACAGCTTGGCGTAAGTTTGCCTACTGGTGAAAACTTCATACTTCAGACACTGTAATCACGTTCTGAATTTAATAGTCTATGTACTTACGCCAAGCTGTACTAACTACTCTCCAACAAAAAAATGCAGTCTAACGGCTTGGGCTTGAGCGGTGGCAAGGGTTTTCAAGTCACTGCCAGAGTGTTGATGCCATCCGCTGCAAGCCCTGGTTAGGTGATCGCTAATAACAACTGTGTTCTTGGCCTAGGAGATCATCACTGATAATCAACTATAACTGGCCTTAGATTCCATAATAGGCACATGCTATCTCTTCGTCAGCGAGGTATATGCAAAAATTAACGCCTACTGGGACACCAAACTTCTTTTTAACACTTACACACGCACTGACCGCTGTACCATTAGGAACCCGGACAGGAATGTCAATACACTTCTTTCCAAGATCAAAAGGAAGTTCTAGACATACCTTATTCTTTTCAACAGTCACTGACACACAATCAGCTAATATGTAGCTTTCTGGCGCAGTTTCCTGAGATTTAATTGCATCTGAAAGTGCTTTTGCCTGATCGGCGGTCAAGGTATTTTTCAGAATTGGAAATAATTCAGCCATTTGTGATAACTCCTAAAACAAAATGAAAGACTGCTCTCAATTGGCGCTAACTTAATTTTTGCCATAAGTACAGACTTGAAGATGCCATTAAAAAGAAGTTGATCAATGCTGGTTGCATTGAGATCAAAATCTAATGAAGTCCGCCTAACTATTGTTTAGACTGAACCTGTCCACCTATTTACTCAGCACAGATGCTAAAAGCAGAAACTAATCTACCTAAACATTGAATCTTGAAGTTTAGATGGATAGATTTCCGTCTAATCATCCGCAGAAGAGCGAAAAGCAGAATTTTGTCCACCTATCCTTACTCAAAAAGCGTTTGGGAGAATAGAATTTCGTCTCTTCGCCCTTCATTCCGTCTAGCATTACTGACCAGAGAGAATGAAAGTCTTTTAGAGAAGCCAAATATAAAGACCACATTGAGAAAGCCTTACGTTTGACTCTTGGAATTGGTGGATGTACTTGACCGTAAAGGCGAGGGGTAAGCCTTAGGCGGTTATTTGTTTATCCATAGACAGACTAGTTCCTCTCCAATGCTGAGTCTATGGGAAAAAATCATAAAAAATCTGGTCATTTCCATGGAGAAAGCTGAGATTAGGTGGCTGAATGCATAAACCCTTGTCTACCAATTGTTCTAGCGGATAGTGGGGTTGAACGCCTTTGGGCTAGAGCAAAATGAAATCTGTTGAAGAATTATTGTCGGCGTTATGTACCGTCCTAATGTCCGACAGGGTAACTAATCTTCAAGAACCGAGCGTGCGCGGATGCTGGGAAGGGCAAACCCATAGCAAATTGCCGAAACTACAGGCTCTGATGAAGACTATATCCGTGATGTAAGGTTTCAGCTCTCGCGGCGATTGTCCCAAACCCTTAATGAAAAAGTTTCCAAAAGCAACTTCAAATCCGTACTGCGTTGTCGTGCCCAAGGTCAGCACACTACAGCTTTAGCTCCCGCTTCAGCACCATCGCGCTTAGTCGATTGGGGCACCGCCGCCGAAGTCCCACTCTTTTTTGGGCGCGATCAGCTTGTCACCCTTATCCGAGGGTTTCAATCAATATCAAAGTTTTCCTAATCCATCTCGCTCTATAATGCTGCGCTTAGAGCTTGAGGATATGTATGTACGACAAAAAATTCAGGACTGGAAACCGCCCTATGCTTGATTATTTTGAAGCCAGCTTGTCAAATCATTAGGGCTTGAGAAATCTAACAGCGCCTCACCCAGCGCTTCAATCTGAGTGAGAGGTAAAGCTTGTACCTGTGATCTTATTTCAGGAGAAACGTTGCCAACACGCCGCGAGAGTTGCCGACAAACCAGCGAAAGAGCCTCTTCAAGCTTGCCCTCTAGTTTTCCCTCCCGTTTTCCCTCAAGCTTGCCTTCTTGCAAAAACTCTTCTCGCCACTCTTGATAGATCACAGATTGCTGCATGATTTCTCTCCGAAGCACCTGATGAATGAAATCTTTCTTCAATACTAGCCCAGCCAGAAGACTCGCAGAGGCTGCGAGATTAGCCTGAGTTCTCAGTTCAGGAATCGCGTCAATTCGCGAAGCAACCTGCCGCAGCGTATTGTTCTTATCTTGAGTGTTGGATAAAACAGCTAAAGGCAGCAACCCCGCAGCCTCAAAAAATATGTCTGTAGGCTGCTCCCAAAGGCGAATGACCTCAAACTCATGCCGAGTACCAGGAATGACAAAAGCAGTCTGGTAAACCAGTTCAGAATTAGTGGGGTTCAAATAAATGACGATCTGCCGCACTTGTTTTTTAGGGAAGCGTCTAAAAATTCTGAGCCGATAATCCGCCAACCTGAAAGGCATATCAGGGTCAGGTTCGGTTTGAAATTCGACGTGGAGAATCAGATCTTCAGAATCAAACAGAATCAATGCGTCTGCGCGAATGGGTTCAAGCGAGAGTTCTGATGGGCTGAGTTTAGAAAAAGCAATCGGTTTGCCCAGCAACCAAGTGGCAAAATCGCTAGAAAAGCTTTCAGCGAGGAACTTACAGGTAGAATCAAACGCCATTGAAGAACTTTAGCATTGAGTTGTTAGTCAGGGCTAAAGCTCCGCTTCTCTAGAGTAGGGGTTGTTTGGATTCTGTAAATTAGCGCACCCTACTGGATGCCCGAAGTCAGATTGGGCATTGATCGCCATTAGACAGAGATAGCAAGCTGGCAGCGAAAAGTTTTGGCTTGGTTCAATGCCCAAGGCGATCTCCACTGAACCGCCGTCGCTCAAAAACCTAATCTACAGCACAGTTGAGGCATGGTCTGTAATCATCGCAAAGTGTTGCCCCCAATTGCCTACCAGAATCGAAAAGAGCGATTTGTCTCTAGAAAAGTCAAACATAAAGCCGTATTGAGAAAGCCCTATGTTTGACCCTTGGGATTGTGGACATTTCTGACCGTGGAGGCGGGGGTAAGCCTTGAACGGCCATTTGTTTATCCATAGACAAAATAAATCCTCTCAGACATTTAGGCTGTGATTAAAAATCATTAAAAATCTGGTTTTTCTCTTGGAAGGGGGTAAATTGGGTGCATAAATGCATAAGCCCTTGTCCAGAGATTGTTCTAGGAGATTGTGGGGTTAAACAATTTGGGGCAAGGGAATAATAATGAAGTCTGTTGAGGACATGCTGTCGGCGCTAGATGCCGTCCTAACTCCTAATGGGCTGAGCAACCTCCAAGAGCTAATCGTGCGCGGATGCTGGGAAGGGCAAACCTATACCCAAATTGCTGAAACCACAGGCTACGACGACGACT
>JBGSVR010000573.1:0-2468 GCA_041752855.1 Thermosynechococcaceae cyanobacterium | reverse complement strand
CCTGTCCGCCGTTAACGGGCGCTTCGCCATGCCCCTGAATCATGTAGGCATTGGCTTTGCGATCGCGTAGCAGAGAAGCCACTGCTGGCGTTAAGTTAGTTTCGCTGAGATCGCCTTCTAGGGTTTTAGTGCGATCTCCCGTCTCCAAAACAACTTCACCGAGGGCACGCACCTTATACTTTTCGGCAAGTCCTGGTTGGGCTTGAGGGTCAATAAATTCAAAGCTGAGGCGATCGGGGTTTTGGCGGCGGTACTGCTCGAGCAGACCCTGCTGGACAGGGGTTGGCTGATTGCTAAAAACGCGCACCTTCAGCGGCTGCTTGAGGGTTTTAATAAGCTGCTTGGTTTGGGGCGCGAGAGAAAACTGCTGGTTCTCAGTAAAGTCAATTTGACCTGGAATCCGTACCGCCAAAAAATTGAGGCCGCCCAAAATGACCACTACGGCGATCGTGGTCAGTAGGGCGTTGGTGCTGGTCTGTACCGAGCGCTGCCGCCACCAGGGAGAAGTGGAGTCGCTGGCGTTCATCCAGCGAAGGGAGAGCCAGAGGGCGATCGCCACCAGACCCGCTACCACTAATCCAATCCCCACGGGTGACCAAGCGCCGGAGATTAAACTTGCGCTCCCCCCCGCAATCATCAGCCCAAGACCCACCCAAAAGAGCAGATTGACCAGCTTTGGATTGAGATTTAGCTTTGGCTTTGCCAACAAACGTTTCACCACTGAATTTCCCTATTTTGTGAATCAGCCAACTATGCAGCTTTTATAAGCAAGACTCAAACGTCTCATCAGGCTGCGTTTAAGCCATCCGTTAAGACTGCTGAAAGCGAATAAGATCAATCGACTGAGCCGTCAAAAACAGCCCTAAAACCACATAGCTTACAAATAAGACCACGCTAGAGCTGTCTAGCATCCCTTGGGTCAAACTGGTGTAGTGCTTAAGCAGCGAAAGATGCTTTAAGACCTCTCCACCCGCGCCCCCTAGGGTTTGGCCTAGAAAATCTAGAATCCACAGTACCAGCACAAGCACAAAAGTTAGAAATGCCGCCACAATGGCGCTGTCATTGAGAGAAGAAATAAACATCCCCAAAGAGAGAACAGCCGCCGCCAGCAAAATAATGCCGAGATGCCCCACAAAGAAAATCTGTAGCGGAAAGGCAGGTTTGGCGGCGCTCAGCAAAAACAGCTCCAGCATTGCAATGGGGAAAATCAGCGTGATGACAAAGACCAGTACCGCCATCAGCTTGCCCACGGCAACCGCCCAGTTGGTAATGGGGGAAGTGGCTAAAAGCTCTAAAGTGTGGCGCTTGCGCTCCTCGGTGTAGAGGTTCATCGACAGCACAGGCAGAATAAAGAGCAGAATGGAACCCATCACCGACAAGAAGTTTTGCAAAACGAGGGTGGGCACGTCGAGGGGTGCGCCGCCGCCTTGCCCCATCTGTCGCCCCAAGTCGTTTTGAGTGGCGTACTGAATCACCTGCTGAGACACCAGCACCAGAAACAGCGCCGTCAAAATCCAAAAGAACCCAGCAATGATGTACGACAGCGGCGATTTAAAGTAGCCTTGCAGCTCCTTGCGGAAGATGGCATCAATATTAGCCAGTACCGTAATCATTCTGTCTCCTCTGTCTGTGTGCGATCGGTTTGGATGGGTTCTTCAGTCATCACATCTTCTGTGGGGTCAGCGGCTGCGTCAACCGCCGTTTCTTCAGTGGTGAGCTGCAAGAATACGTCCTCTAGACTTGCGCCAACTTTCCGCATTTCATAAAGTCCCACATGCTCAGAGACTAACGCTGCGGCTAACTGTTTCCCAAAGTCTGGGTTGGTTTCGGTGCTTACCCGCAGTCTGTGGCGCTGCTCTGGTAGTTCATCGGCAGCTAACCAGTGGAGTTCTTTGAGGTCTGCGACGCGCTGAAGCTGTTCGGTGATGTAGCTGCGATCGCCCTCCACTTCCAGCTCATAGCGCATTCCGCCCGAGAGCTGAAGCATCAGGTCATCTGGGGTGCCAGAGCTAACCACGCGACCTTTGTTAATAATGGCAACGCGATCGCAGGTCATACTCACTTCTGGCAAAATGTGCGTGGAGAGAATAACCGTAGTTTGCCCTGCTAAATTTTTAATGAGATTACGCACCTCAATGATTTGGCGCGGGTCTAACCCAACGGTCGGCTCATCTAAAATAATGGCAGGTGGGTCATGGACAATGGCCTGAGCAATGCCCACGCGCTGCCGAAAGCCCTTAGAAAGTTTGCGAATAATGACCTTGCGCTTTTCTTGGAGATTGCAGCGCTCAATGGCAGAGGTGATTTTAGTGGCGCGATCGCCCGCCGCAACGCCCTTAATGCGAGCGACAAAGTTGAGATAGTCCTCAACGGTCATGTCTGTATAGAGGGGAGGCGTTTCGGGGAGGTACCCAATGCGCTGGCGCACCGCCATCGGGCTTTCGTGAACCTCATAGCCTGCCACTCTA
>JBGSVR010000572.1:0-3255 GCA_041752855.1 Thermosynechococcaceae cyanobacterium | reverse complement strand
CCCTATATTTTTGATTTTCTCACGCTCAGTCAAAACTTCAGTGAGCGCGATCTAGAAAATAAGCTAGTAGAACACATCACCCATTTTTTATTGGAGTTGGGGGCGGGGTTTGCCTACATAGGGAAGCAGGTGCCGCTACAGGTAGGCGATCGCAGTTTTTTTATTGATCTCCTTTTCTACCATGTGCGCCTCCATTGTTATGTGGTGGTGGAGCTAAAAACAACGGATTTTGAGCCAGAACATGCAGGCAAGCTTAATTTTTACCTAAAAGCAGTAGATGAGCAGCTCCGCCAGTCTACTGATGAGGCAACGATTGGCATTTTGTTGTGTAAGGGCAAAGACAAATTGGTAGCTGAGTATGCGTTAAGCGATATCCATAAGCCGATGGGTGTCTCGGAGTATCAGCTTACTCAGGCTTTGCCAGATAACCTAAAGTCTAGTTTGCCCAGCATTGAGGAGATTGAGGCGGAAATTCAAACGCTAAATGCGGATTGAAGAAACAGGACAGATAACCCTTCTGTAACAGAATAAATCGCAGCTAAAGTCTCCAGAAATTTCGCTGACGATAGAGCTGCGCGAGGCGCGTTGAGCGAACGCCCAAGACATAGCCCAAAATCACAAGCTGGTTGATGAGCGTTGTTTTGAATACGCCGCGCTGAAGCCACCGCCGCGCTGAGGTGACGACAGGCGTGGACACAATCACAATTGACCCAAGCGTCTTGAGCCGACGCATTAGCGCAAAATCTTCCATGATGGGCAGGTCAGGGAAACTGCCTATTTTCTGAAAAACCTCCGCTCTCAAAAAAATTGCTTGGTCGCCATAGGGCATCTGGAGCCAACGCGATCGCCAATTGACCCCGCGCTCCACCCAGCGCAGTCGTGTCATGGGGGCATCAATCTGCAAAGCAAACGCCCCTGCGATCGGCATGGTCTGCTGAGAAGGCTGTAGGGCTGCGCGAATGAGCGCATCAAACCCAGGCGGTAAAAGGGTGTCGGCATGAAGAAACACCAAAATTTCGCCCGTGGCTGCCGCTGCCCCTATATTCATTTGGGCTGCGCGTCCTGGAGGGCTAGACAAGACTTGTACGCCCAAATCCTGCACTAGCTTTACGGTGCAGTCTGTAGATCCGCCATCGACCACGATCACTTCGGTGTGGGTGCTGGGGGTAATGCTGGCGATCGCCCCCTCAATCCGTTCTTCCTCATTCAAGACCGGAATAATCACAGAGATTCGTTCTAAGGCAATATCAGGAGACACATTTATTTCTGGTTTTAGGTCAAAGCCCCGCCACAGCTAGAGCCGCATCCCGCTGTACAGCCATAGCAGTAGAGTGCCGTCTGAATTTCATGGATGAGATCCAGCGTACCTGCTGCTAGAAGCGTTGCGATCGTCAGCGGTTCCCCAGCAGCACTTTTGGCAGGGATTTCTGCCATTTGGTTAAAGTCGCAGTCGTAAATATTGCCCATATAGTCTACCGATAGCTCATTGCGACACATCAACCCTTCTACGGTTTGGGCGTTAAAGTGGTCTGCTAAAAACTGAACATAGGGCTGATATAGCTTTTGGCGCTGGAGATACTGCCCTGTTCTGCCAACGGGAAGATTGGTAATGGTATAGAGATTGCTAAAGACAATGCCAAAGTGTGAGTACAGAAAGTCTCGGTAATCTTGCTCTAGACTTTTTTGGTCAGGGGTGAGAGAAAAAGGTCGATTTCCCGTTGGAATAGGCGGGTTGTACACCAAGTCCAGAACTAAGTTTGGGTCTTGCCCATAGCCCAAGCGATTGAGCCATTGCAGTGCCTTAATCGAAGCATCATAGACACCGTGTCCGCGCATTTTATCAACGTTATCGGCTAAATAACACGGTAAAGACGCCACAATTTGCACCTGATGCTGGGCACAGTAATCTGGGATATCGCTAAACCCGTCTTCAAAATAAATCGTCAAATTAGAGCGCACAATCACGTGCTTACCTGCGCGGCGAGAGGCTTCCACAATTGGCTTAAAGCCGTAAAGCATTTCGGGCGCACCCCCCGTTAAATCTACCGTTTTGATCTGCTCAAACCGATCAATGACGGCAATCAACTGCTCACACACCGCTGGCGAAAGTTCTTCGGTGCGGTTAGGGCCAGCCTCAACGTGGCAGTGAGTACAGGCCATGTTACAGCGCTTGCCGAGGTTAAGTTGCAGCACGCTGATGGGTGCCTTGGTCAGGGTTGCTGTGAGCCGTTCTGCAAAAGGTACAACCGTAGAATGATCGGGTAAGTCAATCGCAATAGTCTGAGTCATAGCTAATTTAAGTAAGACATCAAAGCGTTAGCACTACGGACGATTGAGTAGCCAATACAGCACGGCGCTGAAGACTGCGGCAATGGGTAAGGTCAACAGCCAAGAAAGCAATATTTGATAAAACACTTTGAGGTTGACTTTACCCGCCACTAGCCCCGTGCCAAAAATCGTACCGACGGAGACATGGGTCGTAGAGACAGGTAGGCCATACTGACTCGCAGCAATTACCAGTATGCCCGTCGATAGATTCGCCGCAAAGCCTTGACCAGGAATAATCGCCGTAATTTTCTGGCTCATAGTTTGGGCGACTTTTTTAGCATTTAGTAAACCGCCAACCGCCATCCCCAGCGCCACGGCAAACATCCCCCACGGAATTGAAAACGTTTGACCTATCAACAGCAGCGCCACAATTTTGGGCGTATCGTTAAGACCTCTGGCAAAGCTGACGATACCCGCACTCAGAAAATGTAGCCCATCAAATACGGTCTGACTCTGGATGCCGAAATAGTCGCCTTTATATCGCTGAGTACAGTTTTGGGTTGAGTCAATCATCACTTCAGGCAGTGCAGTTTTTTGGAGCAGCACCGCTGAAGCCGTTTGAGAAATAGCCACCAGCCGTTGAGATTCGCCAACACAAACGCACCATTCTTTTTCAATGCCGAGAGAGACGCGCAGATAGCGAAATAGCCGGTAGGCAACGTTCCCAAGAACAATGGCGAGTATAGGACTAAAAACCAATGGCAGCACAAAAGCAGTTCCGAGCGCGGTGAAATTAACCGCTCCACTCATCGCCACCAGTCCAGCCCCAACGAGTGCCCCCGTTAAGCCGTGGGTGGTTGAAACCGGAAACCCTGTGAGCGTTGCCAATAGGATGGTGATACCCGTGGCTAGCGCGACTGCAAGATGGAACTCTGTAGATATGGCGATCGCATCGGGAACCAGTCCTTTGCCAGAGAAATTTTTCAG
>JBGSVR010000571.1:0-3725 GCA_041752855.1 Thermosynechococcaceae cyanobacterium | reverse complement strand
CACATAGGCAAAGCAAACTGCGCCTTTCTTTCTGGCATCATAGCTGCGCTTAAAAATGGAATACTTAACTAAATCGGCTGAGTTAATTTGCAGCCTTTTAAGAATGGCGGCCTTAATTTCTGGCTCGGTGTGGTCTAGCGGGAGCTTAACTTCGGTAAGGCGGAGCATGAAATATACGTTGAAGGGGCTGAGAACGCACTGAAGAATCCTCATTCTTATTTTGGCAGATGCCGCCGAGATTCACTGCACTCTTCATATAGTTGAGATGCTAGTTGACGGGGTTTAAGAAAACGCCGAAAAAGAGTAGGGCATCAACTTCTCAGCTAAAACTTATCTAGCAATTAGCGCTTCATCATCCTGAAGCTCACAAATTCGACTAAAACTTTAAAGTAGGGTCATATTATCTTGAGCTAAAGCTAAACCATGCGGTTGTCTCCCTCAGTTCAAATTCAAGCCATTTCTAGCAGACTGGCGAAGAAATTGGCGCAACCGCGATCGCTTCAGCTTACCCTTACCCTTCGCATTGCCGCCATCATTACCGCTGGGCTTAGCACCGTCACCCTTTGGACCTGCTGGAAAACCCAAAATATCCTGACCGCCAGCCATAAGCAGACGCTTCAAGAAACTGCAAAACGAATCGAAGAAGATGTCGTCCTTTATCGAGAGATGTTTCCTCTAGAGGAAAGTATTCAAAAAGCCCTCAAAAACCGTGCGGCGAATAACCTCTGGATTGGCGTGAAGCGCCGAGACGAAAAGCTGGTGGTTAAAGAACCCCTAGATATTCAAAAACCTCAGCTCGATGTCCTGCTGTTTCAACGATTAGTGAATCGACTGGCGATCAGCAGCACTCCTCAAAGCTACCAAGTGCAGGGGTATGACTTTATTGCCTGCTCCAGTCCGCTGATGGTGCGTCAGATGCCCATCGGGACGCTGTATTTAATTCACGATCTCACTGAAGACCAGTCTAAATTTGATCAGCTCACTCGTAGCCTCATTGGGGCGAACCTAACGGCACTCATTTTACTCATTCTGCTCATTGCTTATGAAGCCCGACGGCTGCTGCTACCCCTGCGGCAAGTTAGCCAAATGACCCAGGCTATTTCGGTGGAAGATTTGGGCGAACAGTCCATTACGGTACCTCGCGCCCCTCAAGAAGTGCAGGAACTAGTCAACACCTTTAATATGCTGCTGCATCGGCTCTCTGAGGCTTGGCAACAGCAGCGTGCCGCCGCTGAGCAGCAAAGGCAGTTTGTGAGCAATGTTTCCCATGAGCTGCGTACCCCTCTCACCATTGTGCGAGGCTATTTAGATAGCCTGCGACGACGAGGGCAAAACCTGACCGATTCTCAGCAAGAGGCGCTGAGTATTGCTTCTTCTGAAACCGACCACACCATTCGGATTCTAAAAGATTTACTCGATCTCGCTCGCGCTGATGATGGCTATATGACCTATCAGCCTGAACTATTTGTACTCAACGACATCGTGGCAGACGTCATTAAGTTGGTGGAGCAGGTTAATCATCATACGGTGACGCTAGAGGCATCAGAACTGGTTCCGGTCTATGCCGATCCGCATCGCCTTAAGCAGGTTCTGATCAATTTGGTCGAGAATGCCATCAAGTATGCCAGCGCCAATTCCCCCATCACCATTCGGCTTGAGCAGCAGCAGCCCCACGCCCTAATTCATGTGTGCGATCGCGGTCCAGGCATCGCCCTCAAACACCAATCTCGCATTTTTGAGCGATTTTACCGCGTGGATGAATCTCGTAATCGCAGCGGGGGCACCGGACTCGGTTTAGCCCTGGTTAAAACCTTTGTGGAGGGTATGGGTGGAACTGTCGCAGTGCAATCCGTACCAAACGAAGGCAGCACTTTCACCGTTTCACTGCCTACAACGCCCAAAAGTGCCAATATCAGTTCGCTTAAAAACAGCCAAAAAAGAGAAGATTTGGAGTAAATCTTGACATTGCTTAAGCTAAGTTAACATTCATCAAGCGTTTTGGTGCATGACTTTTAAAGACTGCGCCATAATGTCCGTGAAACCTAGCAAGTCTACAGCCAAAATCTGTAAGAGAGGCTACAATCGTTTACGTCACGGGTAAAGATAGTTACTGCTTTACTTTATGACTATTTTTTAAGTGGATAGAGAACACCCTCTAAACCCATTAAATTGTTTAGAGAGCGTCACTTCACATCTGCCCTACTTTTTAGATCATCCGGCTTAATCCAAAGTAAAGCCACCCTTTTTTGTCCATATAAACTTCTCCTTTTCACTTACCAGGGAGTATGAGGAATTCGGCATGACCAAAGCTAGTACTGTATTAGAATCTGTCAAAGCACCCCCAAGCGAACTAGAAACGCTGCTGTTGGGCGAAGTTGCGGAGGATGATGCCGAGGACGAAGATTTTCAGCCCGATGATGCCGATACAGAAGATGAAGAGAAGGCTGAAAAAACAAAGGGTGCTGCTCGCAAGCGCGGTGTTGCCAAGAAAAAGCACTATACAGAAGATTCTATTCGGCTCTATCTCCAAGAAATTGGTCGAATCCGCCTTCTTCGCGCCGATGAAGAAATTGAGCTAGCGCGTAAAATTGCGGATCTGCTAGAGCTAGAGCGCGTTTATGACGATCTCGTTGAGAAGCTAGACCGCGAACCCCTAGATGCAGAATGGGGTGAAGCCGTTGGGATGACTCTTCATCCGTTCCGTCACCGTCTTCATGTGGGCCGACGCGCCAAAGACAAGATGGTGCAGTCTAACCTAAGGCTAGTGGTGTCCATCGCCAAAAAGTACATGAACCGAGGTCTGTCTTTTCAAGATCTCATCCAAGAAGGCAGCCTAGGTCTAATTCGCGCCGCCGAAAAGTTTGACCACGAGAAAGGCTACAAGTTTTCGACCTACGCCACCTGGTGGATTCGTCAGGCCATTACGCGGGCGATCGCCGATCAGTCGCGCACTATCCGGCTTCCAGTTCACCTTTACGAAACCATCTCTCGCATTAAAAAGACAACCAAGCTGCTGTCTCAAGAAATGGGTCGCAAACCCACCGAAGAAGAAATCGCCACCCGCATGGAGATGACGATTGAAAAGCTGCGGTTTATTGCTAAATCGGCTCAGCTCCCGATCTCTTTAGAAACCCCCATTGGGAAAGAAGAAGATTCTCGCCTTGGCGACTTTATTGAATCTGACGGTGAAACCCCCGAAGATCAGGTTTCTAAAAATCTTTTGCGCGAAGATTTAGAGAGCGTTTTAGACACCCTCAGCCCCCGCGAACGCGACGTACTAAAGCTGCGTTACGGTCTAGATGATGGTCGAATGAAAACCTTAGAAGAAATTGGGCAAATCTTTAACGTCACTCGTGAGCGCATCCGCCAAATTGAGGCAAAAGCGCTTCGCAAATTGCGCCATCCTAACCGCAACAGCGTCCTCAAAGAATATATTCGCTAAAGTATCGCTGACCTAAAAATTGCGGACTTAAATTAAAACCCCTCAAAATGCTTTTGAAACAGCATTTTGAGGGGTTTTAATTAGAAAACGATGGAAATTTTTTTGCGCAGAACGCTGAGTGAAAATTAGGATGTGATTTAGACCTAAGTACAGGACAAAAATTGAAGGGATAGTCGAAAGTCATCCTCATTGATAGGAGAAGGATTGAGAACAATCTGTCGAATATAGTCAAACCCTAAGCGAAATAGACTCTTTGCGCGTCTTCCATGCTTTTTAAGCACAA
>JBGSVR010000570.1:0-4052 GCA_041752855.1 Thermosynechococcaceae cyanobacterium | reverse complement strand
TTGTGCTTAAAAAGCATGGAAGACGCGCAAAGAGTCTATTTCGCTTAGGGTTTGACTATATTCGACAGATTGTTCTCAATCCTTCTCCTATCAATGAGGATGACTTTCGACTATCCCTTCAATTTTTGTCCTGTACTTAGGCAACAGGTATATAATCCGCACCAAGCTAATGCACGGCGGATATCGGCACATCGTCAAAACTGGTTTTCTTCCAATTCAATGAGTTTATCACCTCAGCAAAAACGAGAATTTGAATCTAATATCAGAAGCACAGATACCAGTTTAGCGTCGCGATGGAAAGACGATTACGCTACACAACGAGCAAGCATTGCAATCTATGACCTCATTGATGCTGAGAACGTGCGTGCTCGATCAATTGCTGGTGCAGTTGATAGTGACAATATCGATCTTGCAAAGACTCTTTCAAGGCAGGATGCTCCTATAAAGGTTATCAATGAGCTTTTACGTCTTTCAAATATTCCTATTGAGATCTCTGTAATTGAAAGCGATCAGGTGCTTGCAAGCAAATGTGGATGTGCTCCCTACAGCATTGCGGAACTCTCAGATGGTGAACGTAATGCCTTGTTAATTGCTGCGACCGTGTTGACAGTTAAAAATGGCACATTATTACTGATTGATGAGCCGGAGCGCCATCTTCATCGCTCCATTATTTCACCCCTCTTAACGCTTTTATTTTCCAAGCGAGACGACTGTGCATTTATCGTATCTACACATGATGTGCTGCTGCCCCTAGACAATCCAATCGCACGTACATTGCTCATTCGAGGCTGCACTTATGCTGGATCTTCCGTTAGTGGTTGGGACGTAGATCTTGTTCCTCCTGAAAATGAAATTGATGATGATCTTAAGAAGGACATCCTTGGTTCACGCAGAAAGATCCTATTTATCGAAGGCACTGAGCGAAGCCTTGATAAGCCTCTTTACAGCCTAGTATTTCCTAATGTTTCTGTCGTTGCCAAATCGAGTTGTCGCGATGTTGAACATGCTGTGAATAGCATTAGAGACTCTGGCAATCTTCACTGGCTTAATGCTTTCGGTATTGTTGATAATGATCGGCGCACGGAAGCAGATATCAATCGACTCAAAGAAAAGGGCGTATATGCCCTTTCAGTGTTTTCAGTGGAGTCAATTTACTACCACCCACAGGTTCAAAGCTATGTTGCACAACGTTATGCCGTTGTTACCGGAGATGATGCCTCGTTACGTCTCGCTAATGCTAATACTGATGCAATTGAAGCAATCAGGCCACATGTTCAGCGATTGAGTGAGCGAACTGCTGAAAAGGCAGTTCGTGAGGAAGTTTTTCGGCATCTGCCTCGAAGAGAAGATATTGCCAGTGGGAACCCTATAAATGTCTCTCTTGATGTAAGTATTTTTGTCACACAAGAGCGCGAACGGTTACAAAATGCTCTTGATACTGACAACTTGGCAGAAATCATCTCACAATATCCGGTTCGCGAAACACCTGCTTTGGACAAAATTGCAAAGGGACTTGGGTTTCAAAACCGTGAACAGTATGAGGGGGCTGTGCAAAAATTACTAATGGATGATAATGAAGCACTAGCTTTTGTAAAAACTCTCTTTGGTACACTGGAATCCGACATTGAAGCAGTATGATTGCGTCTGTAATCATGGCCTGAAGTTCTAACGCACTGCCTCATAAGCGCCCGCACTACAACCGATCATTACGCTATGTCATGTTGAAAAATCCATCGCTGTCCGGTGAGGCGCAAGCCGATAGTTTTTTATGTTTTTGGATCAATCCATAGCAGTAATTCAGTATCCTTCCTTGATACAGTGGCTAGCTGATCGTTTGGCAGCCACGATCTCAGCGTTAGAGTTTAAGGCGAGTGTCCCATTAGACTTTATGGCGCTGCCTTTATTTACCTCTAGTGGTCATTCATTAGGAACCTTTTCATCTCCGTTGTTGCTGAAATTGTCTAGGGGTGAAGGCGTATCAGTGGCGCAAAACTTAGGCGCACAGATTTTGCAAACCTTCGCACAGCAATCTAAACCGGAAGAATTTAACCCGAAATTGTGGGTACACCCAGAAGGCTGGCTTTATGCTGATTTTGATTCAAATAATCTCGCCAAGTTTCTTCAGTATTTAACGACAGCAGAACCAACGCTTTTAGCCGTAGCGTCACCGAAAAAAGCTTCAGAGATGAGACGCCCCCCTACAATCAGTTCAGATCCGGTGCTGTTTAAATTGCAGTATGCTCATGCCCGCTGCTGTAGTTTGCTGCGCTTAGCACACCAACAAAAATTCCTTCCGTTTGATAATCTAGAGCCTTATTTCAAAGACTGCGGAACTTCGCTTTGGCAAACAGACAACGGCGAACTGCGTTTACAAACCAAAGCGGAACAGGCGCTTTTGCTGGCGCTCTTCCAGTTTCCGCAGTCTCTCTCGCCTCAAAAGGTGGCTTACGGCAACTGCGCGCCAACGGTATCTGGTGCTGAGACGAGGGTAATGTGGCCTTTACCTCAAGCTCATCTTCGTAAACAGGCGATCGCATGGGGGCAATTGTTCACTAATTTTCACAGTGACTGTAGATTGTTCGGCGAAATTCAAACCCATGAGCCGCAGCTCGCCCAGGCCAGATTTGCCCTCATTTTGATAGTTAAAAAAGTATTGGCGTTTTTACTAGAAGATCTTTTGCAGATAACAGCCCCTCTAGCGCTATAGCCGCATCAATGCTACGGCATATTTCGCAATACACCGATGACATTTTTGACAACCTTCGGTAATATGAAACCAAGTGTGAGGCGTGAACCAGAGAAGGCACCGAGACGAAACACGGAAAGTCGTCGGTGCCTTTTTTGATCTTTACTCAGGTGCGCCCAGCAAAATTTTGGAAAGCGCGATCGCCGCGCCATCACTCTCTACATCTGGCGCAACCCAATCTGCAAAAGCCTTTACAGGTTCGGGGGCATTCCCCATCGCTACGCCAATGCCTGCATATTGAATCATTTCTACATCATTGAAATTATCGCCAATGGTCAGAACCTGATGGGGACTTAACCCCAAAAGATCCTCGGCAATGTACTTAACTGCCGTTCCTTTGTTGACCAAAGGATTGGTGGCCTCAAAAAAGGTGGCGATCGATTTTGTGAGGTATAGCTCTGCGGGTGAATACTGCGATCGCAGGTGGGTATAAAGCGATTCTATATGGTCTGCGTTTTGGCTAAGAGCTAGTAATTTAGTGGGTTCATGCTGCTCAAGCAGGTCTTTTAAATCGCCGATGGGAAATAATTTTACGTCCGTGCGATCGCTATAAAGCTGAGACTCTGGCGTAACTTGTCGCACATAAAGCCGATCGTTAACGTAGACATGAACCGATAAATGCTGCTCAAAATCAACCTGCTCAAAATAGGCTAGAAGCTGCAAGGCCATTGGTTTTGCCAAAGTCCAGTGGCGATGAACCTTACCTGTTTTGGGTTCCTGGATTAGCGCCCCCTGGTAGGTCATCAGCGGCAGATCTAAATCTAGCGTCTCGTAAAACCGGAGGGCAGAGTGAAACATTCGGCCTGTGGCGATCGCCACCTGAATGCCCTTAGCGCGTACAGCCCGAACCGCATCCTGCACCCTAGCGCTAATTTCATTACTTTCCCCTGCAATGGTGCCGTCTATATCTAGCACCACCAGGCGAATCGCTTCACCCCGTTTAGGATCAATATTTAGGGGTGTAGGCGCGGATGCGGCGGCAGAAAATTCAATCACAGGGGAGACTCACTGACAAGGTATGCCTTTACTGTTTACTAAAACTTTGGCGTTAAGGCAAGCCCATAGGCTACCGAATGGCAGCACCTGGGCAGTGATATCGTAGAATTGAGACTCCGAGCCGCTTTTGTTCGCCCATCAGCCCCACTATCCCAGACATTATGCCTTCTTCTAGCTTTTCAACTGCGTCTATTCCCCTTGATGCCATTCGCTACGACGAGAGGGGTTTGGTTCCGGTCATTGTGCAGGATTACCTAGACGGCACCGTTTTAATGATGGCCTGGATGAATAAAGAATCGCTCCATAAAAC
>JBGSVR010000569.1:0-2072 GCA_041752855.1 Thermosynechococcaceae cyanobacterium | reverse complement strand
TTGCAGTGGGTCGCGTATCCGATGTGGACTTAGACCGACTGCCTGTACCTCAGGTTGTTGTAGAGTTTTCGGTGCCCCTTGAGCATGTGGAATGGGTCAATGTGTTAACGAATGGCTAAGGTTTTAAGAGGTAGACCCTCTGCCCCCTCATTCCGCTCATCTTTGCAGCGCACCAATGTTTTGGTGATAGTGGGTTCTATCCTTTTTTGTGCGGTGCTTCAGCCCCATCGAATCCCTGGCATGGTGCTGTTAGAAACTGCACCCAACTGGCTATTAATTTGGGTTGTGACCTGGAGCGTAAAGCGATCGCCCTGGCAAGGACTCACCGCAGGACTCGCCCTGGGACTCATCCAAGACGGGCTAACCGCAGCCCAGCCCACCCACGCCCTCAGCCTAGGGATTGTTGGCTTTTTGACCAGCAGCCTCGATAAGCAGCGGTTGATTGAAGAAGACTTTATCTCGGCGCTGCTGCTGGTATTTGTCATGGCACTCCTTGTAGAAGCCATCTTTGCAGGGCAACTTGCTTTGGGGGGAGACTGGCTGCTTTTAGATCTTTGGAGTCATCTTCAGCGTGTTGCCCTTAGCTCCGCTATTATCAGCAGCCTATGGACGCCATTGCTATATGTCCCGCTTAACCGCTGGTGGGATCGGTTTAATGTCCTGATGGATCGCTAAACCGACCTGAATTTGCGATCCCAACCCTACAAAAATCGTCATAGAACTTGTCTACGGTTCATCCAGAAATCCGTTAAAGTGAAGGGTAGCGAAATCCAGTCGAGATCAGAGACGCCGCCCATTATGCACCTGAGTGAACTTGTCCATCCTAATCAACTGCACGGATTAACCATTCCGCAGCTGAAGCAGATTGCCCACCAAATTCGAGACAAGCATCTCGAAACTGTCGCCAACAGCGGCGGACATTTAGGGCCAGGGCTTGGCGTTGTAGAGCTGACGCTGGCACTTTACCAAACCTTAGATTTAGATCGTGACAAGGTGGTCTGGGATGTAGGGCACCAAGCCTATCCCCATAAGCTAATTACAGGACGCTACAACCAGTTTCATACCCTGCGTCAAAAAGATGGCATTGCTGGATATATCAACCGCAAAGAAAGCACCTTTGATCACTTTGGCGCGGGTCACGCCTCTACCAGCATTTCGGCGGCTTTGGGCATGGCGCTGGCACGAGATCTTCAGGGCGATAACTACAAAACTGTCGCCATTATTGGGGATGGCGCACTGACAGGCGGCATGGCGCTAGAGGCCATTAACCATGCGGGGCATTTGCCTAACACCAACCTGCTGGTGGTGCTTAACGACAACGAAATGTCGATTTCTCAAAATGTGGGAGCGCTGTCTCGCTACCTCAACAAAATTCGCCTTAGTTCTCCGGTGCAGTTTATCTCAGAAAACATCGAAGAGCAGCTCAAGCAGTTGCCTTTTGTAGATAAAGGAGAGCTGGGTCGGCTTAAGGGCGGTATGAAGCGCCTCGCGGTTTCTAAAGTGGGCGCAGTGTTTGAAGAGCTGGGCTTTACCTATATGGGTCCTATCGACGGACACAACCTAGAGGAGCTAATTGCGACATTCCAGGAAGCGCACAAGCACCCTGGCCCTGTGCTGGTGCATGTGGCAACGGTGAAAGGCAAAGGCTATGCGATCGCCGAAAAGGATCAGGTCGGCTACCATGCTCAAACGCCGTTCAACCTTGTTACAGGCAAAGCGCTTGCGGCTAAAACCCCCAAAGCACCCAGCTACTCTAAAGTTTTTGCCGAAACCCTCATTAAGATTGCCGAAGACGATTCTCGCGTTGTTGGCATCACTGCGGCAATGGCAACCGGTACCGGACTCGATAAGCTTCAGGCAAAACTGCCCAAGCAATATTTTGATGTCGGCATTGCCGAGCAGCACGCCGTCACTATGGCAGCAGGGATGGCCTGTGAAGGGCTACGTCCCGTCGTAACCATCTACTCCACCTTCTTGCAGCGTGCCTATGACCAAATTATTCACGATGTCTGCATTCAAAATCTGCCCGTCTTTTTCTGTCTAGATCGAGCCGGAATTGTGGGCGCGGATGG
>JBGSVR010000568.1:0-5204 GCA_041752855.1 Thermosynechococcaceae cyanobacterium | reverse complement strand
CTGTTACGATATTCCAGGGTTAACCCCTGACAATCTCCGATTGGAATCTGTTTTTGGAAAATTGCGAAATCATGCCCGACGGATTACAGGACGAAAATCAACCCGCGAATTAAGAGACTTTGGGCAGTGTCAAATTCTTTTCTTTGCAGAGTCTCCAGAAGACCTCCTAGAACAGATGCAGCAAGTCCCCCTTGCTACCTATCAAGCACAGCGAGAGTCATTGGAAAAGGCAGAAGCACCGCAACGATTTTTACGACAGTTGCACCGTAACACCCTCAAAGCGACTCGCAACTTATTGAGCAAATATCCTAATGCTCAAGCAAAGAAGACAAAAGAGACAACAGCTCCATCACAGCCTTGATGGGGAGGAGGTTGGCCTATGTTTTAAAAATTTATTCAGTCGTACAGTCCATGCCCCATATAGAACTCAAGCCTTGAGTACTATTAAGACACTAAGGGATCACAAGCCAACCCTGTTCATTAGAGTTTCGCTAGAGTCCAAATAATCGCCATCCCCCCGCCGCCCTCCTG
Source organism: Thermosynechococcaceae cyanobacterium (assembly GCA_041752855.1). Taxonomy (GTDB): domain Bacteria; phylum Cyanobacteriota; class Cyanobacteriia; order Thermosynechococcales; family Thermosynechococcaceae; genus JAAURS01. The sequence goes on along the minus strand of JBGSVR010000568.1, from coordinate 4,673 downwards.
AGCAAGCCATCGCATTACCCTCGCCATGCCCGTGTGTTGCTGTTGCTGCGGTGATCGCCTCCGTCTACCGTCGCTGTGCCCGTGCGAATCGGTGGCTTGGGTTTGTGGGAGAGAGATCGCCCATTTCACCGTATGCTTTTGTGCAAAAACATATTTACATAAATGCAGCTAAGCATAAAAGCATACTTATGCTATGGCTCAATTAATTTGGATGAAGTGACTAAGATCTGCAAAATGTTGAGCCTGTCTAATCCGCTAGACGCATTTAGAATTGCACAAACGCATTAGCACACAAAAACATACTTACACCAATATGCTTCTGCATTCTGAGCCAAGACAGGGCTTCATTTTTTGCCATCCCGTTCGCTCAATAAATAGCATTTATGCACAAAAACATATTGGTGTTGATACACAAAGACGCAAACATGAAAAAACACGTTTGTGCAATGAGTCAGAAAACGCAGTATTGGGCAGAGACTTAGGCTGATGATTGTCTACTTTGCGAGGTAATTCCGTAAAGCCAGATCAATTAATTTCGTTAATGTGAGTCCTTCATTAACGCATCGAATCTTAGCTTCTTTGAGTAGGTCAGCATCGAAGTTAATAGAAGTGCGCTTGGTTTCTTTTTCGGGTTCTTCGTTTAGTTGCTTCTCTTTGCCCTTGAGAATCTGGTCAAATTTGCTCATAGAATTTCCGCTCCTAAATCTTTGTAGCATTTCCAGGCGATATTCCGATTTCTGTCCTTTGTTTCATAGACAGGGACACCTTCTAGGGCAGCGTGTTCAAAAGCCCTAAAAGAGCGAATGCTTGTTTTAAAGATAGGGAGTTCAGCCGCCATCAACATTCGTCTTGCTTCATCACCTGCGTTACTAGGTTTAGGATGAACACGGGTTAAGAGAATTTTGTAGGGAGCCTTGAGCTTTCTCATATCCGCAGCCATTTCAAGAGTAGGCCCAAGAGAGAGAGCATCGGGAGTCGTGGGGATAATCAGCAGGTCACAACCGGAAGCGAAGTCTTTTAGTTCTTGAGGACTAGGCCGAGCGGCAGTATCAATGACGATGTGCTTGTAGTCCCGACCGAGCTTAACGCCAGCGCGTTCATCACAGACTTTGAAGGGAAGGGTGCCCCGTTCGCTCCAATCAAGACAAGAGCGGTTTTGGTCGCCATCCACTAAAAGCGTAGGCTCAAAGGTATTGAGATAAGCCGCGATGTGAATCGCTGAGGTTGTTTTGCCGACCCCGCCTTTACAGCTAAGTAGGGTAACGATCATAAATATCAATGCAAATGTGCAGATGCACTCTAGCACATAAAGTTATTAGACACAAATACATGAAAATGCAAAAGCATATAAACATATTTATGTTTATATGCTTATGAATATCGGAATAAAAATGCTCAAATTGCCTCGCTACCGCCGCCTACCCTTTATCGATCACCCCATGTGATCGCCCTTCCTTCCCAAAATCTTTGCGATTATCCCATTGCAATGGACAAGCTCACCCATGTGATCGCCTCACCAAAGCCCCGCCGTCGCCCAAACGAGTGCGTGAGAATGCACCAGGGTTAGTCCGCTGCTGCACCCCCCGCCGTCGATATCACCCCGCCCAAAGCGGCGTCATTTCCGCTTAGTCTGCTGCTGTAATGTCGCCGTCGTCGTGCTGCCGTTGGGAATGAGTAGAGAGCGATCGCGGCTACGGAAAGGAGTAGGATTGAATTTCCTCAAATGAATGCAGCCCCACATTGCCGCTTTAGAGTAGCCGTAGCGTGGGGCTTTCTTGTGAAGGGGCAATCGCCGCGCCCTCGCATAGCCCCCGCGAAATCCCGTGCCGATCTGAGGTTTTGGTTGTGACTATCCTAAAAAAGTAGAAATCCCAGCCCGTTAGCATTTGCAAAGCCCCCGCGATCGCCGCCGCCTATTTCCGTTCTGGTCTAGGGAAAGTGATCGCCCCATTATTCACTGTGGCGCTAGTTCATCCGCACACCATCCAAAAGACTTTTACGTTTGCCAGCGCCTGCTGGAGCATCTGCTTTCGGTGGCTCTGGTCTTGCTGTAGCCGAAGCAGCAGCCTTCTGAGTTGGTGCTTTCTCCTGTGCGGCTTCGGCATCTGCTGAAGCTTTTTTCTCGAATACCTGCACCGCTGCGTTCAACAGCTCAAAGCCCGTTTCAGTGTTCTGCCCTAGATCTCCACTGATAGCTGCGACCCATTGTTCAAAGCCGTGGTCGGTCAGTTTCTTGAACATTTTTGGCTTCATTCGCACTGTGAAAATGAGATCGCCCCCATCATTAAGGAAAAGCTCAACCTGCTTATCGGGTAACTCACGATGCTTGGGTACCTGATTGAGTTTACACGTCAGTTGAATTTTTGCAGGGGTCGCAATAGCCAAAATTTGTTGAGGGGACAGTGGAACAGCAGTTGCAGTCGGTGTCGCAATAGGCTCGGTTGGGGGTGTGGGTGGAATGGGTTCAGGGGTATCGGGTTTAGAAGCTTCAGCCGTTTTCGTCTTAGGTATTGGTGCAGGTTTAGGGATATAAGGTTGAGCCGCTACAGTTGGCGGTGCAGCCGAATGCTCACAAAAAATAGCTTTTCGCGGTGGGTCGAAGGGGCCATCGGCATTGAGGACAGCAAATCTGTTTCCAGTTAGTTCAGCTTCGAGTTTCCAGTATTGTCCATCTGTAGGCGGAGCATTCTCCCAATCTACAGAGAGAGGAATATTGTAAAGGCTCTTATTTTTAATCACCAGTTTGTTGCGATAAATAACGAACCTTGGTTCATCTTCATGGATTTCCCAACATCCGTTCAATTTAAAAACTGTGGGGACTGTGCCCAGGTGAGAGTCGAGCGACAAGTCACCTTGCCGCCCTCTCCTCCAGAACTGTGCGTGAGACTTTCACCTCACACAGCTCCTCAACAATACGGCTGTTGTCAGCAGCACCAATCACCCAGCTCGTTGATGTAACCTTCAAGTGGTTCTAGAACAGTTTCCTGTTTCAAAATTTTCCTGTTGGCATTATCGCGGGCGGTTTTGACATCGTGGCAATGACGATGAAGCGGTTGCAGATTATCGAATTTATCCTTTCCACCGTCTTTTTTGGAGATGATGTGGTCAACCTCAATCAAATCGTCTCCTACAAACATCAGTCCACATTCAGGGCATCGTCCTTTGTATTTCTTGAGTAGGAATGCTACTCGGTTAGGTATTTCAGGGTGAGTGCCTTTTCTAGTGCTCCAGTAGAGTACATCCCCGTCAAAATAGCTCTTATCCCCTCTAACCTTTACATGGCGTTTAATTGGAATGTCGGAATGGGCTGTTAACCTTATTCCACTTTTAGTTGAGAAAGTGAACCTATCCTCAATATAGTGCCAGTATTTGTTTTTGGTTCTAGAGTCCCATTGTCCGGTTCTGTATCTTGCCCATGCTCGCAACTGTGATGAAAGAATATGATCGCAGTTGCCATAGATTCTTTTACTATTTACTGTTGAGTAATAGTTACACCATCCCCGAATAATCGGGTTTAACTTACTAATTAGTGCCTCTTGGGGCGCTGTTTTGTAACTATCAATGGTATTACTTATTGACTCAATATGTAAAGCAATCTTCTTTTTGCTAGGCTTGATGATAGTTTTAAAACCTAGTTTTGCTCCGTTAGTACTACATCCAGATTGGTGTTTGCCGACTGGATATTGTCTAATATTGAATCCAAGAAAATCGAATCCAATATTTTCTTCATACGGGATTAATGTATGAGAAATACGGGTCTTGCTAGGCTTCAATTCTAGAGACATCTCTTTTAGCCAGTTTTCTGCTGCCAACTTGCAGTTTAGGATGACATCAAGCGATTTATGAAGGATGACAAAGTCATCGGCATAGAACGCAACAGCTAATTTCTTTTGCGAATCATAGCTTTGACTTATGCATCCTCTTATCGCTGTTTCCAGACCATGTAGGGCTATCAACGCAAGGCATGGTGAGAGAACACCTCCCTGCGGTGTGCCTTCATCGGTTGGAAATAATTTGCCATCCATTACCACCCCTGACTTTAACCAGGCTTTGATTTGCCTGTATAATTTTGGGAATGTGTTTAGTTTGTCTAACAGCTTTTCTTGGTTGATTCTATCGAAGCACTTCAAAAGATCGGCATCTAAAACATATTTGCTTTTAGACTTAATACTTTTGAAAATTGTTTCGATTGCATCGTGAGCGCTCCGTCCTGTTCTGAAGCCATAGGTATTGGTTTCAAAAACCGCTTCCCATTCTGCTTCAAGCGCTAGTTTGACTAGCATCTGTTTTGCTCTATCAATCATGCAAGGGATTCCTAACGGTCGTTCTTCCAACGTTCCAGGTTTTGGTATCATTACCCTTCGCGTTGGTTTGGATTTTCCCGTTAGTTTTAAGGACTTTACTAGGGTAAATCTTTGGGATGGAGTTAAGGATTTTATTCCATCCACTCCAGCCGTGGATTTGCCCTGATTGTCCTGTGAAACCTTTCTGACCGATAGAAGTTTGGCAGACCAGGACTTCATCAATAATTTCTGGAGTCTGTGAACCTGCTTGGTATCGCCACGACGTTTGGCTTTGAAGATTCTGGTTTGGAGTCGATAGACATTCTTCTGGATTTGTTTCCAGTCGATGTCTTTCCATTCATCACTACCCATTGCTGAGTGTGTCATCGT
>JBGSVR010000567.1:0-8949 GCA_041752855.1 Thermosynechococcaceae cyanobacterium | reverse complement strand
TGGCTGACTCAGCCCAATCGCTCATGGAGTCCACTGCGGATTGATCCTAATCTTTGTGTCAAAGTGCAGGGCATTTGCTTAGTAGAGCAACCCTACCCCTTGGGCACCACCATTTTTTGGGGTGCGATTGTGCCTAGCTCTATTTTTATTCTGCTGATTTTTGGTCATGAGCTATGGCGGCGGATTTGTCCGCTCTCGTTTTTGTCGCAAATTCCTCGCGCGTTGGGCTGGCAGCGCCAGATCAAGCGTGAGAATGCCAAAACAGGCAAAGCGCGTTATGAGCTAGTGAAGGTGAAGCCTGGGTCTTGGTTAGGCCGAAACTATCAGTATCTTCAGTTTGGGTTACTGTCCCTAGGGTTGTGCGCCCGTATCTTGTTCATTAATTCAGACCGCTTGGCATTAGCGGCCTGGTTTTGCCTCACCATTGCAGGGGCGATCGCCGTAGGCTATTTCTATGGCGGCAAATCCTGGTGTCAATACTTTTGCCCCATGGCTCCAGTCCAGAGCATTTATGCCGAACCCAGCGGACTCTTTGCTAGTAAAGCCCATATCGGCGATCAGCAAATCACGCAGTCCATGTGTCGCACTGTAGACAAAGAGGGCAAAGAGCAGAGCGCCTGCGTTGCGTGCCAGAACCCCTGCATTGATATCGACGCTGAACGCGCTTACTGGGATAGCGTAGCCCAACCGCAGCAAAAGGTAATCTATTACGGCTATGTGGGCTTAGTCGTGGGCTACTTTTGCTACTACTACCTCTATGCTGGCAATTGGGACTACTACTTTTCGGGTGCTTGGGCGCACCAAGAAAACCTTCGAGAAACGCTCTTAAATCCTGGCCTGTACCTATTTGGCACTCCTATTCCAATCCCCAAACTGGTCGCGGTTCCGGTCACGTTAGGTTTATTTAGCGCAGCAGGCTACCTCATCGGCCAGACAGTCGAAACTCAAGTTTCTGCCTATCTTATTCGCCAACAGAAAACCGCTAGCCCTGAGATGGTTCAGCATCGCATTTTTACGGTCTGCACTTTTTTTGTTTTCAACTTTTTCTTTGTGTTTGGGGGGCGACCCCTCATTTTGCTGCTGCCGCTGGCGCTTCAGTTTTTCTATGAAGGAATCATCGTCGGACTTAGTACCCTATGGCTCTACCGCACCTGGCAGCGCAACCCCGATCGCTACACCCGTGAAGGGCTTGCCAGTCGTTTGCGCCGACAGCTCAGCCGTCTCAAGCTCAACGTGGCGCAGTTCTTAGAAGGGCGATCGCTTGAAACCCTCAACACCGATGAAGTCTATGTGCTGGCAAAAGTCCTCCCTGGGTTTACCAAAGAAAAACGGCATGAAGCCTATAAAGGCGTAGTGCAAGAAGCCCTTGAAGAAGGCTATGTCAATACCGCCAGCAGCCTCGAAGTGCTTCAGCAGATGCGTACAGAACTCGACATCAGTGAAGAAGAACACCGCGTTGTCTTAGAAGAATTGGGCGTTGAGAATCCAGACCTGCTGGATGCCAGTCAACTGCGATCGCGCGAAAACCTCGTGCGTTTGACGGGCTACCGCAAAGCCCTAGAGCGAATGCTTGCCCTCCAGCAGCAAACGATGACTCAAACCAATACGGCCCCCACCACCTTAGGCCAAGAATCTGAGGTGCTTCAACTGCTCAGTCGAGAATATGGCATGACCCAGCGAGAGGAGCAGACCATTCTAGACAACCTCAACCCAACTGCTGCCTTAATTCATCGGGCTGAAGCCCTTCTGCATCAGCTCGAAAATTTAATTTATCGCTATCACGCCCTAAATCAGCCGTCTCTTCGCGGTCAAAAAATTGTACTAACGCTCTTGCGTACCATCGTCCTTCAGAAAAAACGTCTTTTGGTTACGGGGCTACTCGAGATTATTGAGCGTTTACAGCAAGAACCCCAGCCTGCCGATGGTACCGAAGCCCCAGGTCTATATCTGGCTCATGCCCTTGAGAAATTATCCCCAGGGGTGCTGCAAGATTTGCTCACCGAAAGCGCTCAGCAGCCGAATACGCCCGCTCGCTGGCAGAACCGCCTCAGCCCTCAGATTCTCACGCTGCTCACTCAGCCTGCCGAGGTTCCCACCGCCTGTTCCTTGACGCTGACCGTAGGGGCGATCGCCACCCATTTAGATGCGCTTGTCTTTGAACCCAACCCACTCATTCAGGCTGCCAGCCTTTTTATGCTGTTTGAGTTAGATTCCCAACGTGCAAAAGAACGTGCGACCCACCTACTGATGGCAAAACCTAAGCCCAACGCTCTGATTCAGGAAGTGGCAGCCACCATTCTCGACCCGATGACACCCTTAGAGGCACCTCTGACCTTCTTTAAAACCTTAGAGAAGCTCGTGTATCTATCCAACAGCGACTTCTTTGGAGGGGTTCACAGCGAAACGCTCATTGCGCTAGCTCATCGTGCAGAAGTCAAAGTGTATCAGCCTGAAGCCGCCATTACCGAAGCCGGAGACACCTGCCGAGAACTATTGCTGTTGATAGAGGGAAGTGCCCAAATTCAGTCACTCCAGCTCGGTGAAGATGCTGCAATCTCCACCCAGGCACTTTTGCCAGGACAGGTTTTAGATGAGCTAGAAGTGCTTTCCCATACTCGACAAGCCAGCACTATTGTGGCGAAAGCTGAGCCTACCCGCATTCTAGCGATTCCTGTAGATGCCTTTGATGACCTGCTCACGCGCGATCGCGACTTTGCCCGCCGCGTCCTTGAGATGGAAAGCCACCGTCTTCAGCAGATTCTTCACCGATCGTAGAATCCAGAATTATCGCAGTGTTTATGGATAGCGGATCTATTACCGCTGATTCGGTGGTGATGAGTGTTCTACAGTTCTTGAATCCGTTGTGGAATAAGGCGGTCACTGCACTCTGCCACTCAATTGGAGTCTAAAGTGACCTAGAAATTACAAAAACTTTTCTATCATAACAATTACAATCTTCTTCTTTGCTCAATAACGTATTGTTAGCCGCTTTAGCGTATTGTTATAGAAATCCAAATTTTAAGATTTTCAAAATCTGAAATTAATCGGTCATCGTCCTAGAAAATTTGTAGCTGGGACTAATTTGAGCGCGCAATCCACCGTTGTCAGCGTTCATTTCCGAGCAGATCGTTTTTATAAAATGCTTTGCTTTCGGTTGATTTTGCTCCATCGTTCATTCACTAATTATGACGGTCACCAATCAAATCCGATTTAATCACTCACAGGGCGAAATCGGCAGCTTTTGTGCTGCCCTGTTTGGCGACTTCTAACGTTGTTCTCTGAATTAACAGGGGCAATAATCATAAGCCCTATCTACAGATCTCTTGTACAGCATCTGTGATGTAGAGGTGAAGTGCTTTACGCTTACTTGTTTCAGCTCTTTTCAACTCTTCCAATTCATTTTATTTCATTTATTTTAATACTCCTCGCAAGAGGATTCATAGGGAGGTATTAATGGATTTTCTGTCCCTGTTCGTGAAGGACTTCATTCTTCAATTACAGTCCCCAACACTCGCCTTTTTGATTGGTGGGATGATCATTGCTGCCCTGGGTAGCGAATTGGTCATTCCCGAGTCGATTTGTACGATCATCGTTTTCATGCTGCTCATGAAAATTGGTCTGACCGGTGGAATTGCGATCCGAAATTCTAACCTGACGGAGATGGTGTTACCCATGATCTTTGCCGTCATGGTAGGGATTTTTGTTGTCTTCATCGCACGCTATACATTGGCTAAGCTGCCAAAGGTCAAAGTCGTCGATGCGATCGCGACTGGAGGGTTGTTTGGAGCCGTGAGTGGTTCTACCATGGCAGCCGGCCTAACGGTACTAGAAGAACAAAAAATTCCCTACGAGGCATGGGCTGGCGCACTCTATCCCTTCATGGATATCCCTGCGCTCGTAGCTGCAATTGTTGTAGCCAATATTTACCTCAACAAGAAGAGACGTAAAGAAGCAGCTTATTCTATTGAGCAGCCTGTTGCAGCTGTCGATTATTCCGATCCAAAAAATCATCCTGGTAGTCGGCAAGAATATCTCAGCCAGCAGAAGGGGGATGGGGATAATCGGGTCAAGATCTGGCCCATTATCGAAGAAAGTCTGCGGGGTTCTGCCTTATCGGCAATGTTGCTCGGCCTTGCACTTGGCATATTCACCCAGCCGGAAAGTGTCTATAAAAGCTTCTACGATCCCCTCTTTCGTGGCTTACTTTCGATCTTGATGCTGGTCATGGGGATGGAGGCTTGGTCAAGGATTGGCGAATTGCGTAAGGTGGCCCAGTGGTACGTCGTTTATAGTGTGGTGGCACCGTTTGTGCATGGGCTAGTCGCCTTCGGTCTCGGCATGATTGCCCACTACGCTACAGGCTTCAGCATGGGCGGCGTCGTGATTCTAGCTGTCATCGCTTCCTCCAGTTCCGACATCTCAGGCCCGCCCACGTTGCGAGCCGGCATCCCGTCAGCCAATCCCTCCGCCTATATCGGCGCGTCCACGGCTGTCGGTACGCCAATTGCGATCGGCGTGTGTATACCGTTCTTTATCGGACTCGCCCAGGCGATCGGCGGCTAATGCCAGACGGGTCGAAGTCTGTCAGCGCTCCCTTGAACGGGCAGACCCAGTAGATAATTACATACTTAAGGAGGTAAGCAACATGTCCAAGCGTGCCAACAAGCTCGTCATCGTCACAGAAAAAATTCTGCTAAAAAAGGTCGCCAAGATCATTGATGAATGCGGGGCGACCGGTTACACGGTGGTGGACACTGGCGGTAAAGGTAGTCGCAACGTGCGCTCTACGGGTAAACCCAACACTGCCGATACTGATTCAAATGTAAAGTTCGAGATACTCACCGAAACCAGGGAGATGGCAGAAACTATTGCGGATCAGGTCGCAATCAAGTTTTTTATAGACTATGCGGGCATTATCTATATTTGTGAAGCAGAGGTTCTGTACGGAAGACATTTCTGTGGGCCAGAAGGCTGTTAAATCGAGATGACGAAAACCTAAAATCCGTTAGTGTCCTAAAGTTTTCGCCACACCTAAAGTCCTGATTCTAGGATACATATCTACCAGGGATCTTTAGAAGTGACTGGGTTCCCGTGGCGAAAAACTAAGGACACCATCCAAACTGTCCCACTTTGCTGTGTATCCCATCAGTAATACAGATGACTAAATTCTCTTAACTGATGAGGAAAAATAGCTTTTAGTTCAAGCAGAAGATTGAGCGCTGCTGTTCTACCTCAGTGTTCCAATGATCTTCGGCATCTCTAAGCTAATCGCCCCAGAGATGCAATAGCGAAACAGATGCTCTCTTCTTTGACTTCAGCGGCTTGCCGATGTTGGGGATTACGGTTTCTCAGCCCATTTAAAGTGCGTTTAGAGATCCCTACAGTTCGAGATTACAGCTATTTTAGGTAAGAGCCGCTGATTGCATTACTTCTATTATGAGTATTGCAATCAGACTCCTTTAAAGAAAAGAGTGACACTCTGTGCTGAACCATTTCACCCTGTCTTGAGGTTTTCAAAATCTTATGATTAATGCCCTCGGCACGTTATTGATTCCCCTTTATCCCTTATTGGCGACCGAGGTGGATGTAGATCATGCACCCTTAGTCTTGGCAGCGGTCTTGCTCAGCTTAGTGGTCGTCTATCTTGCCAGTAAAATTGGCGGCGAACTGTCTCAGCTCATAGACTTACCCCCCGTGCTTGGGGAACTGATTGGCGGTGTGGTAGTGGGGGCCTCTGCCCTTCACCTGCTGGTCTTTCCTGAGAGTGGGGCGATCGCCGCTGACTCCGTCATCATGAGCATCCTTCACTGGATGAGTCCTCTCACCTCAGAGGCGATCGCCTCCGTCTTTGAAAGCCAAGGAGAAGTGATTTCGGTTCTGGCTGAGATTGGCGTCATTATTCTGCTGTTTGAAATTGGTCTGGAGTCAGACGTCAAAGAACTGCAAAAAGTCGGATACCAAGCTGCAATTGTGGCCTGCGTTGGGGTTGCAGTCCCCTTTGGGGCAGGCACCGCTGGACTGATGTATTTCTTTAACGTCCCCACCATTCCCGCTATTTTTGCAGGGGCAGCCTTGACCGCTACCAGCATCGGCATTACGTCAAAGGTGCTGTCAGAAATAGGCCAGCTTAAGTCTAAAGAAGGCCAAATTATTGTCGGTGCCGCCGTTATTGACGATATCCTCGGCATTATTGTGCTGGCGGTGGTTGCCAGCCTTGCCAAAACCGGAGAGATTGATATTCTCAACGTCGTCTATCTCATCGTGAGCGCTACGGCCTTTTTGCTGGGCGCAGTTTTGCTGGGCAATGTGTTTAACAAAAGTTTTGTCTTTACGGCTAACTTCCTCAAAACCCGTGGGAATCTGATTATTCCTGCCTTTGTGTTTGCGTTTCTCATGGCGTTTATTGGCAATGCCATTCACCTAGAAGCCATTTTAGGTGCTTTCGCCGCTGGCCTGGTTTTAGAAGAAACCGACGAGCGCAAAGAACTTGATGAGCAGGTGAAGCCCGTCGCGGATATGCTGGTGCCTATTTTCTTTGTGTCCGTTGGCGCTAAAGTAGACCTCAGCGTCCTAAATCCGCTGGTTCCCGAAAACCGAGAAGGGTTAATCATTGCAATCTTTTTGATTTTGGTCGCCATCGTCGGTAAATTGGTCACGGGCTGGGCTGTCTTTGGGCAACCAGGCATCAATCGTTGGGCGATCGGCATAGGCATGATTCCTCGAGGTGAAGTAGGCTTGGTTTTTGCGGCCATTGGTGCAGCAAGTGGAGCGCTAGATAAGCCCTTGCAGGCTGCCATTATCATCATGGTCATTCTGACGACCTTCCTGTCTCCGCCTTTTCTCAGAGTAGCGTTTGGCAAAGCATCTCCTGACGCTGAACCTCAGGTGGATATTGCTCAATAGGCCAAGGGGCACGGGGCACTATCCAGGTCAAAATCCTGACTCCACAAATTGCCCTTATGATAACAATCAGCAAAAAACAGAATGTGGCGAAGAATCTCTAGATTAAAGGTATTAGGAGAAAACTCAACCTTTTTAAAGGGGATACATGGGTTTGAACAGTGGGTCGCTAAGGCAATGTCCTTGGGGATGGTGGTCGTCATTTTGGTGGCGGTCTTTGATTTAGGGGTTGTGCTACTTAAGGAAGTGACTCAGCCCCCCGATGGCTACCTAGGGCGATCTTTGATCAATATTTTTGGTCTGTTTTTAAATGTCCTAATTGCCCTAGAGATTCTTGAAAATATTACGGCCTATCTGCGCGACAATGTGGTGCATGTTGAGCTGGTGGTTGTTACCTCTATCATTGCGGTCGCTCGAAAGATTATTATTTTGGACTTTGAGAAGACCACGGGGTTGGATGTGATTGGATTGGCGATCGCCATCTTTTCCCTCTCCATCAGCTACTGGATAATTCGCTCTATCAGAGTACCGTCTTGACCCCTACCGAGGCGGTTTTATGTTGGTCGGGGTTTATTTGGCGAAAGAGCATTGGTGGCGATCGCGTTCGGTGGCCTAAGCCTTTTTGCTCGGAGTGGCTTGCGGCGTTTTGAGCAAATCTAAGGCATACATTGCTAAGGGTGCCCCTAACATCATTGCCAGCCCAAACGCGACCCATCGCCACAGCGCTTTTTTGGAACGACCTTTGGTTGGAAACTCGCAGCTCAAGCAAATGTCTGCATGTTCACTATTCAACGTCCCACATTCTTTGCAAGGCACTAAAGCCATGAGTTACACCTAATTAACCAATCAAAACTGCTGCTATTTCTTCAATCTCATGTACCGCGTCCGAGTCAATCAATACGACCCACAGATGCTCTTCGTCAAAATACTCACGACACCATCTACTTTTAAGTCCTTAACTATTAACTATGTTCACGGTCAACTATGTAAAAGCTTTCAATATCTTTTATATTTCACCAGCCTTCATCAACAGGCCGTTGCATCTTCGTGATGAACCCATACACTAAATCCATCTGCGAACTGAATAGCTGGTTCTTTCTCTGCATGTAAATAATTTTCGTCATCAAAAAGACTAAATAGAATTTTCGTAGGGCGATCACAGATTATGCAGGTTTCTGAGTAAGGCAATATCCAACCACAATTCTCAAGTATTGCTTGAATCATGCCTCTTTTGTGTTGATCGAATCTGCAATCTAATACCGAGGCTCCAACATCTAGTAAGATCGCGGTGTCTAGCCAGTAGGTTGCTGGTATAAACTTTCTAAACTTTAATATTTCATCAACGTGAAATTTCAACTGCCCCTCTAGGACAATGAGATCGGGTCGCAATCGTGAATATAAATCTTGAATCAGCTCACAGCTTAGCTGGCTCTCTATCTCATCCTGCAATGGTTTCCTAAGCTTTTTCTCTATCTTTCTCCCTAGATGAGGTTGTGTAGCATTAGAAGTCTTTAAAGCCATGTAAGGACTATCAGCAAAAACGAATTTCGGCTCCTCTTGCTCAATCAAACTATACAAGGATTTCATAGTCTGAATTGCTTTTTGCCGATCAATTCTCTTAGTCAAAAGTACAAGCTGTTGCCATTTCTGTCGTTGTAGTTTAGCCAGTTCTTCTTGCTCAGGTGTAAGCCGATGGATCTTGGATTGCATCATAAAGTTACATTTTTAGGCGAAACCTTTCAACAATGTGAGGGTTAACCAGGATTAGAGCGCTAACTTAATGTTGAGAGAAGCCATACACGGGCTTTAGGTTGTGCTTTCACAACCTAAGCCATGCTAAAGCGACTCATATACAATTAATGTGGACAAAAGGTAACGAATCTGAACCTGCTTAGCAAAGGCGCTCTATAACTGGCTTATGTCTTACCCCCTCCACGTCGCATTTATCTGGCATCAACATCAGCCCCTCTACAAAAGCTGTATTACCGGACAGTATCATCTGCCCTGGGTGCGTCTGCATGGGGTCAAAGATTATCTAGACCTGATCCT
>JBGSVR010000566.1:0-5338 GCA_041752855.1 Thermosynechococcaceae cyanobacterium | reverse complement strand
GGCTGACTTTGGCGTCAAAATCACCTACGCCGTTGAAGAAGATCTGGCACTTGGTACGGCAGGGTGTGTCAAAAACGTTGCCCCACTGCTCAACGATACGTTTTTGGTCATTAGCGCCGATAGCCTGACAGATTTTGACCTGAGTGCGGCGATCGCCTTCCACCATCAGTGCCAATCCAAAGCCACCCTTGTGCTGACACGGGTGCCCAACCCCATAGAGTTTGGGGTGGTCATGACAGATAGCGACGGACGTATTCAGCGATTTTTAGAAAAGCCTGCCTCCAGCGAAATTTTTTCAGATACCGTCAATACGGGGATCTACATTCTGGAACCAGACGTACTGAGCCATCTGTCTGCCCAGACCTCGGCAGATTTTTCTACAGACTTATTTCCGCTGCTGCTGGCACAGGGCTATCCGATGTATGGCTATGTTGCGGAAGGCTACTGGCGAGATATTGGCAGCCTCGACCACTACCGCGAAGCGCAATACGATGCTCTTTACGGAAAGATTTCTCTCAATATCAACTACCCTCAACCTCAGCATCGCCTTTGGATTGGGGAAAATACGCTCATTGATGCTGAAGCTCAAATTTCTCCCCCTGTTTTGGTGGGCACAAACTGTCGCATCGGCGCACGCGCAATCCTTGCAGCGGGGACGGTGCTGGGCGATAACGTCATCGTCGGGGCAAAAGCCGATTTAGCGCGCGCTATTATCTGGGGCGGCTCCATCATTGGCGAAGAGGCGCAGCTACGAGCTTGCGTCACCGCGCAAGGCGTAAGGGTTGATCGACGGGCGCGGGTGCAGGATGGAGCCATCATTGGGTCGCGCTCTATGGTTGGTGAAGAGGCGCAGGTTAGCTCTGGAGTAAGGGTTTGGCCCAATAAACGTATTGAGGCCGGCGCAACGCTAAATATTAATTTGGTGTGGGGTACCACCGCCCAGCGCCACCTATTTGGGCAAAGAGGGGTGTCTGGTCTGGCTAACGTAGACATCACCGCAGAATTTGCCGTGCGGTTAGGTGCCGCTTACGGCTCTACCCTGAGCGCCGGATCTCAGGTGATGGTGTCTCGCGACCAGCGCAGTATGTCGCGAATGGTATCGCGATCGCTGGTTTCAGGGTTGATGTCCGTGGGTATTCAGGTGCAGAACTTGGGGGCGATCGCTCTCCCCATCTCCCGCTGTGCCGCTCGTACCCTAGGTGTCAGTGGCGGCATCCATGCTCGCATCCATCCTGAACGTTTTGATTTTGTTCTGATTGAGTTTTTTGACGATCAGGGGATCAATTTATCGAAAGCGAGAGAGAAAAAAATCGAAGGGGCATTTTTCAAAGAAGACTTTCGACGGGCGGCGGTTTCTGATATTGGAGACATTACCTACCCTAGCCAGAGCCTAAACGCCTATGCCTCAAATTTTGAGAAACTGCTCAACATTACCCACAGCAACCCCAAGCCATTCAAGGTAGTAGTGGATTACGTCTATGCGGTGTCGGGTGCTGTACTACCGCATCTACTCGGGAAGTTTGGCTGCGACGTGGTGGTGCTAAACGCCAGTTTGCGCCAGAGTATTCCCACCCTAGATGAACGAGAAGAACTGCTGGTTCAGCTTGGCGCAGTGGTCAAGGCGCTCAAGGCCAACCTTGGGGTACAGGTTACTGCCAATGGAGAGCGCTTTATTTTAGTAGATGAAGCAGGCAATTCGATTCAGGCAGAATCGCTAACGGCGCTGATGGTAGAAATGAGCCTACGCGTTAATCCGCACTCAATTGTGGTGGTGCCGGCTCATGTTTCGAGCGCCGTAGACGAGATTGCGCGTCGCTACGGTGCCCAAGTGATACGGACAAAACGAAACGCTACGGTATTAATGGAAACCTGCCGCAAAACCTTAGGGGTTGTTTTAGGTGGCAGTGCCGAAACCGGGTTTATTTTTCCGCAGCTTCACCCAGGGTTTGATGCCATGTTTGCGATCGCCAAGCTCATTGAAACCCTCACGCTCTACCCGCAAACTCTTCAGCAACTCATGGCGGGGCTTCCAAACATTCACTATCAGACCCTTGCAGTACGCTGTCCCTGGAACCAAAAAGGGGCGCTGATGCGATATCTAGTCGAAACTTACCCCACAGAGCAGATTGAGCTAATTGACGGGGTCAAAATTAAGCACGCCTCACTCCCTAACCACTGGATTTTGGTGCTGCCAGATGCCGACGAGCCGCTCATTCATCTCATTGGCAACGGTGAAAACCAGGGCTGGATTACACAAATTCTTCAGGAATGCTGCGATCGCATTCAAACCTTTGAGGCACTAGAAACAGCTATCATCAATGCCGACTCAGACACTGCCGAAATTTAGACCTAAATGTTGTAAACATTTTTCAGCGACAGCCAATTTTCATCTTCCGATGGGTTTTCACTGGGCGCTTGCCAATATAGCATCGGCAAACTTTTGAAGGCTTCCTTCACAGACTGCTCCCAAGACTTACGAATGCTTTCTAGATAAGGGTCGCCCTTGAGCAGCTTACGGCGATACTGAATTTTGAGAGAGTCCGCTTCGTACATCACAATATTAATGGGTGGCCCCACAGAAATATTAGACTTCATGGTGGAGTCTAAAGACAGCAGCGCACACTTTGCCGCTTCTTCTAAGCCAGTGGTGTGGTACTGAATTACTCGGTCTAAAATCGGCTTGCCATACTTAATTTCACCCACCTGAAGATAAGGCGTTTCTTTGGTGGCGCGCAGGAAGTTGCCTTGGCTATAGACCATATACAGTTCAGGTGCCTCGCCCTTGACCTGTCCGCCAATCAAAAATGTGCATCCGGCGTCAATGCCGTCTTTTTTAAGCCAAATTCGATGTTCATCCAGCACCTGACGGGTTAAATTGCCAATGTATTGCGCAACCTTGTAAAGCGTAGGAAGGGTGTTGATATTGTCTGCCGCCCCTTGCTTTATATCCTGCGCCACCAGCGTTAGAATATTTTGCGTCATAGACAGGTTCCCAGCGGTACTTATCAAAATGACGCGCTCTCCAGGCACCGAAAAGTCAAACAGCTTTTGTGAAATGGATACGTGGTCTACCCCCGCATTGGTACGGGAGTCGGCTGCCATCACTAGGCCAGCCTGGGTCAGAATTGCAAGGCAATAGGTCATCGCGCAGGCTCGTTTGGGCAGGCTCTATTGTATGACGCTCACTCTTTGGACGCAATCATTTAAGCTGGCTGCTTTTGCTAAATCACAAAAATCATAGAGTCATCGGTTGACAAGCCTCTCTACTTCCGAGATACTAGATAAGTACCAAATAAGTGCGGGCATAGCTCAGTGGTAGAGCGTCACCTTGCCAAGGTGAATGTCGCGCGTTCGAATCGCGTTGCCCGCTTTCTAAAAACGATTCTTTGCAGGTTAAGCTGAACGGAGAGATGTCTTAGTCTTGAAGTTTTTCTGCTGGCTTAATCATCATGGCTATTACCATTCACCAACTCAAGCAGTGGAAGCAAGATGCACGGCCTATCGTGGCGCTTACGGCTTGGGACTACCTGTTCGCCAAAACCTTAGATCAGGCGGGTGTAGATATAATTTTGGTCGGTGATTCTTTGGCGATGGTGGCGTTAGGCTATGAAACGACGCTACCGCTGACCTTAGAAGAAATGCTGCACCATGCCAAGGCGGTTTCTCGCGGTGTTTCAAAAGCTTTGTTGGTGTGTGACTTACCATTTCTGAGCTACCAAGAAAGTGCGCAGCAGGCATTCAGCACCGCAGGACGCTTTTTGAAAGAGACGGGTGCCCAGGCGGTGAAGTTAGAAGGTGGCTACCCTGCCATGGCGCAAACGGTAAAGTTTTTGACCCAGCGGGGCATCCCTGTGATGGGGCACATTGGCCTAACGCCGCAGTCTGTCCATCAGTTTGGTGGCTATCGCAAACAGGGGAAAGATGAGCAGAACGCTGAACGGATTTTAGAAGAGGCGATCGCCCTAGAAGCCGCCGGAGCCTTTGCGATCGTGCTGGAGCATATCCCTGATGAATTGGCGGCTACCATTACTCAAAAGCTCACCATCCCCACCATTGGCATTGGTGCAGGCTCTAGCTGTGATGGACAAATTTTAGTCACTGCCGATTTACTCGGACTCTCAGACTGGCAGCCAACATTTGCCCGTTCTTATGCCAACCTACGCCAAAGCGTAACCGATGCAGTACAAGCATTTAGCAATGAAGTCCGTACCCGCAAATATTAGACCTCTTGCACGAATATGCCCCTCTCCCCCAACCCCTCTCCCAGAACGGGCGAGGGGAGTTAGAATTAGCCCTTCTCGCCTTCTTTTAGAACCATGACGCTCAGTAAGTCAAACATTATTTATGAACAGGACTTCAACCTTTGGATTGAGCAAACGGTTGCGTTACTCAAGGCACGTCGCTTTGGAGAACTCGATCTTGAACAGCTCATTGATGAACTTGAAAGCGTGGCAAAACGAGATAAACGAGAAATTTTAAGCCGATTAGATGTAATTTTGATGCATTTACTCAAGTGGCAGTATCAGCCCACCTGCCGCACAAAGTCTTGGGAATCTAGTATTCAAAACAATCGTAAAGAAATCTTTAGGATCATTGAGGATAGTCCTAGTCTAAAAAGCTATCCAGTCGAGATTCTATCCAAAGCCTATCAATCTGCTCGAAAAGACGCAGCGAGAGAAACCCAACTTTCTCAAAAAGTCTTTCCAATAGACTGCCCATTTTCAATTAATCAAGTCTTGAACGATGCGTTCTGGCCTGAAAACCACTGAATATCATCAAAATTCATCCAGGGGCGGGGAAGGTTTCCGATAAGCTAGAGGGGCACCCGATGGAACTTGGGAGAGAGGAGACGCTTAATGACTGGCCCAATCACTAATATTGCCGTAATTGACTATGACATGGGGAATCTCCACTCCGCCTGTAAAGGACTAGAGACCGCAGGCGCAAAGACCTCTGTGACGGATCAGGCTGCTGAATTGCTACAGGCAGATGCAGTGGTACTCCCTGGTGTGGGTTCCTTTGACCCAGCCATGCAGCATCTGCAAGAACGTGGGTTAGTGCCCATTATTAAAGAAGTGATCGCCAGCGGTAAGCCTTTTTTAGGCATTTGCCTAGGGATGCAGATTTTGTTTGAGGGCAGTGAAGAAGGCACAGAACATGGCCTTGGCATTTTCCCTGGCGTGATTAAGCGGTTCCGGTCTGAGCCAAATTTGACCATTCCTCACATGGGCTGGAACCAGTTGGAATATACTCAACCTGATCTACCACTTTGGGCAACGCTGCCTGTCGATCCTTGGGTCTACTTTGTGCATTCTTATTATGTGGAGCCAGCAGATCT
>JBGSVR010000565.1:0-6896 GCA_041752855.1 Thermosynechococcaceae cyanobacterium | reverse complement strand
CCGCTCCAGGGATATGCCCTGCCACCGGGTCAATTGGCTCCCGCTCCCCCCGATAGCGATCGCCCTCCCGTGAATCTATAAGTTTGATATGGGGCTGATACTGCCGCTGCTGTACACCTTCTCGATCCACCGCCAAAGTAGGCTGTAGCTTAGGCACAAAGGCTCCACTGCGCTGTGGCGGAACTTCTTGAGTAATCGGCAAGCCAGCCGCTTGATAGGCAGAGAACCCGCCGTCTAAAATTGCGGTGCGTTCGTGCCCCATATATTTCAGCAGCCACCAGAGCCGCGAAGCAAACGCAAAGCGACTGTCATCATAGGCCACCACTAACGTTTCAGCCGTTATGCCCATCCGCGATAGCTTTGCCGCGATAGCAGAAATTTCTGGCAGGGGATGACGACCGCCGTGGGGCTGTACTGGGCTGGCAAGATCTTGGTTAAGATCGAGATAATATGCCTCAGGAATATGGCCTTCAAGGTATTGCCGATAGCCTAACTT
The DNA here is from genome assembly GCA_041752855.1 of Thermosynechococcaceae cyanobacterium. Taxonomy (GTDB): domain Bacteria; phylum Cyanobacteriota; class Cyanobacteriia; order Thermosynechococcales; family Thermosynechococcaceae; genus JAAURS01. Next base: position 6,400 of record JBGSVR010000565.1, on the reverse strand, counting down.
CGGGTCAGCAAGCGAGAAACGACAGTCTATAATGACTACGTTTTCTAAGGCGCGATGGGTAGCTAACCAGTCGGGTGAAACCAGCATAGGGCAGAACAACTCACAAAAAAACCGAGGGTTTCCTCGGCTTTTGATCTCAACATTAAAAACGCTACTTTCAGCTAAATCCGTTAAGACTGCCGAGAAACATACTTCTCAAAGGTAGCCTGGGTTTGGTGCAGGAGCGCTTCACGGCTGTCGCCGCCGCCGCTGAGGGAAGGCACTAAATTTCGAGCCTGTAGAGTCATGTGGAGCTGTAGATTGGCTACATAGTCGCTCAGGTCTTCGCGAAAGGCCGAGGGGGTAGCTTGCGGTGTATCGAGTTGCAAGGGGATCTCCTTTCTGAATACTGCGTCACGGTTTGACATTACAAAACCTATCACTTGCGAGGGTCTAACTTTTTCTTTTGCAATGAAGGGTTACACTTCACGGAAAGAGTGTTGAGAATCGTTAACTTGAACGCTGGGCTTTTGCCATCCAGCTATCTACGGTAACGCATTTAACGGGGGTGATGCATCGGCGCTGAGTGCCTTCAATTCTGCGGTAGTGTAGCAATGATGGCGCTAATGCCCTGTTCTTTACTCTAGGCTAGGCAGCTTAGAACTCAGGTTTCATCTATGGATCATCGACAGGTTCGATTTTGTGAAGGGCTAACGCCGCACCCGTCCGCCGCCACAACCGCAGCAGATTTGGCGCAGCTTCAGGCGCTGTTTCAGGTGGCGGCTTTTTGGGCACAAGATCGGACTGCCGAAGATTTGGGAATTGCGATCGCCCACAGCCACCCCGTCATTAGCGTTTGGGCGGGCGATGCCCTCATTGGGTTTGCCCGTGCCACCTCAGACGGTATCTATCGCGCCACCATTTGGGATGTGGTGATCCATCCTGACTACCGCAGTTCTGGTCTAGGGCGACAGTTGGTTCAGACGCTCTTGGCGCATCCTCACCTCAATCGAGTCGAGCGCGTTTACCTGATGACTACCCACCAACAGCGGTTCTATGAGCGGATTGGATTTGAAGCGAGTCCTAGTTCTACATTGGTGCTGTGTCAACAAAACGGAACTCCCATAGCATCCTTGGTGACAGAAACTAGTCAGACCACCTCATAAATTGTGTATAGACCATTCTGGTTTGTAGAACTTTTGTAGGGTTTGGCGTAAAAAGTAATGAGTCAGACGTAAATGGATCATTATTCCGTTTTACCGTAGTGACTTAACGTGAGTTCGACAGAATCTAAGTCCCCTCATCCTCCCAGCCTCCTTCTCCTGCGAGAGAAGGAGGAGCAATAAAAAATCAAGGCTTCTAAGCCCCTCTCCTACGGGAGAGGGATTGGGGGTGAGGGTCTTAATGCATCATCGAACTCGCGTTGACTTAGTCTCAATTGCCAAAGCAGCAACCTATAGGGAAATACATGACTCATAAAATTGTTTATACATTTACAGATGAAGCGCCTGCTTTGGCAACCTATTCTTTGCTCCCCATTATCAAAGTCTTTACAGATGCGGCGGATATTGCCGTAGAAACCAGTGATATCTCCCTGGCAGGGCGCATTATCGCTACCTTTCCAGAAAATCTAACCGAGTCCCAGCGTAAGCCCGATGCGCTGACGCAACTAGGTGAACTGGCTAAAACGCCGGAGGCCAACATTATTAAGCTGCCCAATATCAGCGCCTCCCTGCCGCAGCTCACGGCGGCGATTAAAGAACTGCAAGGGCAAGGGTACAACATCCCTGACTACCCTGCGGAACCCAAAACAGAGGCGGAAGCAGCAACTAAAGCGCGCTATGCCAAAGTGCTGGGGAGTGCCGTTAACCCTGTGTTGCGCGAAGGCAACTCAGATCGACGGGTGGCAGCAGCAGTAAAGCAGTATGCACAAAAGAACCCGCACTCGGTTGGGGCATGGACACCCGACTCGCGATCGCATGTTGCCCACATGAATAGCGGCGATTTCTATGGCACTGAGCAGTCGGTGGTGATGGAAAAAGCAGGCAATGTCAAAGTGGAGCTGGTTGCAAAAGAGGGTTCGATTACCGTCCTCAAAGAAAAAACGGCTTTGCTCGAAGGGGAAGTGATTGACGCAGCCGTCATGAGCGTCAGCGCACTGCGAACCTTTTATGAAAAAGAAATTAGCGCCGCAAAAGCAGAAGACATCCTGCTTTCGCTCCACGTCAAGGCGACGATGATGAAAGTCTCAGACCCCATCCTCTTTGGTCATGCCGTTACCGTTTACTACAAAGACGTCTTTACGAAGTACGCCGATACCTTTGCAAAATTAAGCGTCACCCCCAATAACGGACTGGGAGATCTGTACGCAAAAATCCAGGCTCTCCCTGAGGATGAGCAGGAGGCGATCGCCGCAGACCTAAAAGCGACCTACGAAACTCGTCCTAAACTGGCAATGGTCAACTCTGACAAAGGGATTACTAATCTCCATGTCCCGAGCGATGTGATTATTGATGCTTCGATGGCGGCTGCTATTCGCACCTCTGGCAAAATGTGGGGGCCAGACGGCAAAGCGGCGGATACCAAAGCGATGATTCCTGATCGCTGCTATGCCACGATTTACCAAGAAATTATCAAATTTTGCCAGGAACATGGGGCATTTGATGTCACCACCAGGGGGAATGTTGCCAACGTGGGCTTAATGGCTCAAAAAGCAGAAGAGTATGGATCTCACGATAAAACCTTTGAAATTCCTGTGGATGGGACGGTGCGGGTGGTGGATGCTGCGGGACAGGTTTTGATGGAGCATCCCGTCGAAAAAGGGGATATCTGGCGCATGTGCCAAACCAAAGATTTACCTATCCAAGATTGGGTCAAATTGGCGGTTAGTCGCGCGAAAGCCACTGGCGTACCCACCATTTTTTGGCTAGATCCAAACCGTGCCCATGATGCCAATCTAATCAAAAAGGTCAATCAATATTTGTCCGGTTACGACATTGCCGAACTGGAAATCAAAATAATGTCTCCTGTGGAGGCCATGCGCTTTACCTGTGAGCAGATCAAGATCGGCAAAAACGTGATTTCGGTCACTGGCAATGTTTTACGGGACTATTTAACCGACCTTTTCCCGATTCTTGAGCTGGGCACCAGTGCCAAAATGCTGTCGATTGTGCCGCTGCTGGCGGGTGGTGGTTTATTTGAGACGGGGGCGGGTGGTTCTGCGCCCAAGCATGTGCAGCAGTTTGTGAATGAAGGGCATCTACGTTGGGATTCTTTGGGCGAATTTTTGGCACTTGCCGTGGCGCTGGAAGATTTGGCGACTAAAACGAACAATGAAAACGCCCTGATTTTGGCAGAAGCGCTCAACAAAGCCAACGGTCAATACCTAGACAACTCCAAATCTCCTTCCTCTCGGGTCAATGAGTTAGACAATCGCGGGGGACATTTCTATTTAGCAATGTACTGGGCACAGGCACTCGCCGAACAGGATAAAAATGCGGCGCTCAAGACCAAGTTTGCAAAGCTTGCCCTACAGCTCGTTGAGAATGAAGCCACTATCTTAGATGAACTCAAGGCGGCTCAGGGCAGCATGGTAGATATTGGGGGTTACTACCATGCTGATGCAGAGAAAACCAGTCATGCCATGCGTCCGAGCGCCACGCTGAATGCGGCGCTCGCATCTGCGGCCTAACAACTGGTCATCGGTTTGCCTATAGCTTGGCAACCAGAATCGGTTTGCCAACGTGATTTTGGGGCGACTGCACATCTTCGATGGTCACGGCTACGGTTGTAACCTGTTCTTGAGTGCGGAATGCCGCAGGCAAGACGATGGGCTGTGTGAGTTGCCCTTGGGTATCGACCTGAAATGCCTGGACTAGCACAGCGTCTTTTGCATCCTTGGTAAAGTGAGCCTTGGGCTGCAAGACCGTCCACAGCACGTACACCTTACCAGGGGGCACGGGCGGGAGATTTTGAACTGATAGCTTACCTTCTAAGGTTTTAGGATTGACCACTACTTTGGCAGAAGCCTGCTGATTGGCAATGGTGGACTGCAGCTCGTAGGTCAACGTAGCAAACTGCTGGGTTTGCGCCTGACTGATTTGCAGCGCTTGGGAAAGACGATAGTTATGGATGCCAAGAGCCGCAATGATAGCTACCGCCACACCCTCCAATAAACTTCGCAGAGGGAACCGACGGTGGCTCAGCGGCAAGCTGACGGCAGCAGCGCTAATGGGCGGGGATGGACTTGTTTCGACACTTTCTAGAACTCGCGCTCGCAATTCGGCAGAAGGCGCAACCTCAACTGGGGCATAGGCCGCTTCTAGCGTTGCCTGTAGCTGCATCACTTCGGTGGCGATCACAGGGTCGTTTGCTAAAAGCTGCTCAAATGCGATCGCTTCCTCGGCACTAAGATCCCCCAAGACGTAGCCTGCGACTAATAGCTGTAACTCATCTGAGGGCATCGACATAGCCATAGGGAGGGCGCTTATTCTGTAAAAGGGGCAAGAAACTGACGCAGATTTAGCAAACCTCGTCTGGCTCTGGTTTTTACCGTTCCTAGCGGTAACGCCAACTGCTGAGCAATTTCAGATTGGCTAAATCCATCGTAATAAGCCAGTCGTAAAATCTGCTGCTCTGCTTCTGGCAGTTGCGCTAATGCTTCTTTTACGGCTTGGGACTGTTCTTGTTGAAAGACCTGCTCGAGGGGAGTTTTGGGCATTGGCTCCGATGTTTTACTCTGCTGCCAGCGAGAAATTCGCTGACGTGCAGAACTGCGCGACCGGAGCCGATCTAGCGCCCGAGACTTTGTCAAAATGGCAAGAAAAGTACGGAGCGACCCTCGCTGCGGATTATAGGCAGTCCCTTTAATGAGGGTGATAAAGACTTCTTGGGTTAAGTCTTCTGCTTCTTGAACGTTATTTAAGACGTTTAGGGCAAGCCCATACACCAATCCTGAATGTCGATCGTACAGCACGCTCAGGGCAGGGGTTTGACCACTTCTGAGGGCAAAGATCAGTTCTGCATCCGTTTGATTTTGCAATGAGGACGCTAAGTTAGAAGACGGCTCAGAAAGCATACCGCATTGGTGAGGGGTAGAGCAGATTTCCTGACGGGAAATCGACCCAATCAGAGGAGACAACACAGGATCGGGCGGACTTTTGGTGCGCGGCGATCGCCGTTGGCAAACGGTGTCTCTATTGTGACTGAATTGTGGCTGATCGGATGAATCAGCCTTTAACTCCATCGGATCAGCCATCAGTCAACCGTTAAGAATCTACCCAATCCTGTGTCGCTACCTGAGAACCTGTGCAGGCATACTCAGCCTATTTGAGCGCACTGACCTAACGCATTCAGCACTTACGAGACGGCCTGAAACGCGCCGCGCAATTCTCCGGTTCGGTTTTGTTGGGTGTGTAGATCAATATAAAGTTTGCCTTCGGAGAGCGCCTGAAGCTGTTCTGGAGAGAGGGTATACTTGCCGCTAAATTTACCTCCCATGGTTTGACGATTCGTTTTTACCGTTAAGGCAAATTGAAATGGGCCATTTTCGGTATCGGCACCCCGATGGATATGCACCGCAGAGGTAATTTTAGGATTGGGCGGATTAACCGGATCGACGGCATAGTCCCGCAGGGCGCTAGACAGTTGGCTAAAGCTGCCGCGTACCGTCAGGCGATCGCCTTTGAGGGTGGCTTCTGCACTGCCCATTGCCATCGTTGAGGGCGCATTGGGCACTACGGTTTGGCTACTCAATGTAATTTGATACCGCTTCATGGATTCACCCATCATCCCCTGAGCGAAAAGGTTTGACTCTGGCTGTAGGTCGCTTGACCACTGCATTGGAGCCGTGCTGCTAAAGGATGGATATGCTGATAAACCGACAATTAAAAGACAGGTCAATACCCCCATCATCAGATTCAGCCATGATCGCACTGCTTTCTTCATTGGTATGCTCCGAATTTCATGAGACTTCATGAGTGGTACGAAGCATCCATTGATTTGGATTCAGTACATGACCAGTGGCGTAGGCTGGTTTAAGCGAAGCGAAACCCAGTCCCTTCACCATAAATCGCTAGCGACACATCATCTGCGATCACATTTATACAACCCTCAAAATGTTGCTTGGCTGAGGCGATCGCTTTGATACATGATGCAGCAATCCACAGAAGATTGCTCCGGCGGTCTTTGCCGGAGGGGGATTCAGATGATTCGATTAAAATCCGGTGCGACAGGGGGTGGTGAGGGCACCGAAGGATTAGGAATATTCCAGTTTTCACAAGTTATACTTTGCACGTTCATAGCTTGAGCTTACCGAGAACTGGATGTAATGTACTGAGATTGCCCTATTGATAGTGAGGTTGCCCCATGCTATCCATCGAATTCTCAGAAGCAGACAAGCAAGCCCTTCTTTACGAACGCT
>JBGSVR010000564.1:0-6124 GCA_041752855.1 Thermosynechococcaceae cyanobacterium | reverse complement strand
AGCGGTCAGTGGAATGACCCCATTGTGGCGCTGTTTACCTCCACCTCAGCGGTTTGCGTGACGGGGCATGTCGTCGTAGATACCGCCACCTACTTTTCTAGGACTGGGCAGGGCATCATTATGCTGCTCATTCAGGTGGGTGGTTTGGGCTATATGACCGTCACTACCTTTTTGCTGCTGCTGTTGGGGCGTCGCTTTGCGCTCAAAGACAAAATTGCGATTCAGCAGGCGCTCGATCGCCGCGCCCTTCAGGGGAGTAACCAAATTCTTCAGTCTATTGTTGCCACCACGCTTTTGTTTGAGCTGACGGGGGCTTTTTTGCTGCTGTGGGTGTTTGTGCCCGATGTGGGCTGGGCAAAGGGGCTGTGGTTTGCGGTGTTCCATAGCGTGAGCGCCTTTAACAACGCTGGGTTTGCCCTATTTTCAGATAACTTGGTGGGGTACCAAGGGTCTTTACTGGTCAATCTGGTCATTACCGGACTGATTATATTTGGTGGGATTGGCTATGAGGTCATTTTTGAGCTGTACTTGCTTGCGCGTGAGCGAATTTTTCGCCAAAAACTGAGGACGGTGCGATCGCTCAATTTCCGCGTTGCCGTTAGCACCACCCTGTTTCTGCTCATCGGTGGCACCGTCGCTATCTGGCTAATTGAAATGAGAAACACCAAAACCCTTGGCAACTTGTCACTGCCACAGCAGTTGCTTGCCGCTTGGTTTCAGTCTGTCACCAGTCGCACCGCAGGCTTTAACACCATTGACAACGGGCAAATGAGCAACGCAGGTTTGTTTGTGACCATTGCGCTGATGCTTGTGGGCGGTAGCCCAGGCGGAACTGCTGGAGGCATCAAAACCACTACGGCACGCGTTCTTACAAGCTGTACTCAAGCAATCCTTCAGGGTAAAGAATCCGTGTCGATCTATAAGCGCCAAGTGCCCCTGTCGCTCTTGCTGAAGGCCGTGGGAGTTACAGTTGGTTCCTTAGCAACGGTCATTGTGGCAACGATTTGTATTTCACTAGCTGATCCACAGCTTGATTTTATTCGGATTTTATTTGAAGTCGCCTCTGCCTTTGGTACCGTAGGGCTTTCGACGGGCATTACGGCAGGGCTAACCCCTGTGAGTAAACTGGTATTGGTCGCAACAATGTACATCGGTCGGGTCGGCGTTTTACTGCTGATTGGCGCGCTCTTGGGCGACCCCAAACCCAGCGCGGTTCGGTACCCAGAGGAATCTCTTCTAGTGGGTTAGTGCAACTTGTTCATACTGTCTTGTTAATGCTGTAAATATTAGGAATGGTCGCCCATGAATTTTTCTTCCCTAGGCTTGTTTCGTCCTCTAAAACCCGGAAGTCGTCGCCAGTTTGCCGTTATTGGGCTGGGACGCTTTGGTCGAGCCGTCTGTGAAACGCTACATAAGGGTGGCTACGAAGTTCTGGGGGCAGATGTAGACGAAAAGCGCGTGGCGGATATTTTAAACATTGGTGCGGCGGCTCACGCCGTGCAAATTGACTCAACGGATCCGCTTTCTCTTAAACAAGCGGGTATTTTTGAGTTTGATACGGTGATTGTGGCGATCGGGAATTATCTTCAAGAAAGCATTATTACGACCCTGGCGGTTAAAGAAGCTGGAGTGAGCTACGTTGTCGCAAAAGCCTCATCAGATATTCATGCCAAGCTGCTGCAAAAAGTAGGGGCAGATCGGGTGGTGCTACCAGAACATGAGGCAGGCTGTACCTTAGCGCGATCGCTCACTAAAGCTGGCATCCTTGATCGCTTTGACCTTGACCCAGAACATAGCATCGTCGAAATTACGGTGCCAGAATCATTCCACAATAAAACCATCGCTGAGCTGCGGCTGCGCGGTCAATATGGGCTGAATGTGTTGGCAACGGGTCATGCGCAAAAATTTGACATTAACCCTAGTCCTGAGCGCCCCTTACAGAAGGGCGATATGCTGGTGGTGATTGGCAGTAACGCCGATATTGATCGCCTTCCGCTTTAACCCCCCATGATTCCTGCTGCTCCGTCTCACTTTCGCTCTGGCTTTGTTGCGCTAATTGGCCGACCTAATGTGGGTAAATCTACCCTCATGAACTATCTCATTGGTCAAAAGGTTGCCATCACTTCTGCTGTCGCTCAAACCACCCGCAACCGACTACGCGGCATCTTAACGCGGGAAGATGCCCAAATTATTTTTGTGGATACGCCTGGTATTCATAAACCCCACCACTCATTGGGGGAAGTGCTGGTTAAAAATGCGATCGCCGCCATTAACGCCGTAGACCTTGTGGTTTTTATCGTAGATGGCTCGGTTCGCTGCGGCAAAGGCGACCAGTTTATTGAAGATATTTTGGCAAACTCTAAAACCCCAGTCATTTTAGGCGTTAACAAAACCGATATTGCCCCAGAAGACCCCACTCAAAAAGCTGCCGTTGAGCAAGGCTATCGCAACTTAGCAGAGGCGCATCAATGGCCTTATCAAGCCTTTTCTGCTCTCACCGGAGACGGTTCTGAACCATTGCTGTCTCAGCTTGTTGAGACATTGCCCCAAGGCCCTTACTACTACCCGCCCGACCTCATCACCGACCAGCCTGAGCGGTTTATTATGGGCGAACTCATCCGTGAGCAAATTTTAGAGCTGACCCGTGAGGAAGTACCCCACTCTGTGGCAATTACCATTGAGCGCGTTGAAGAAGATGCCAAAATTACGCGAATCTTGGCAACTGTTCACGTTGAGCGCCCCTCCCAAAAGGCCATTTTGATTGGCAAAGGCGGCACCATGATGAAAGAAATTGGCTCCCAAGCACGGCAGCAAATTCAAAAGCTGGTGATGGGCAAGGTCTATCTAGAGCTGTTTGTAAAAGTGCAGCCCAAATGGAGAGAGTCTAGCCTACGGCTGTCTGAATTTGGCTACCGCGTAGAGTCCATCTAAGGATTTTGAATTTAATAGCCTTCAATTGATGCGCAGCGGACTTTGGGTGCGCATCTCGCCATTTAGGACAAAAGCTCATAGAGCGTATTGCGCTGCTGCCAGGGTCGATTGAGGGGGGCGATCGCCCCCTGCAACTGAGCCACCGTCATACAGGTGCCGCCCTGCGCACCTGCCATAGACGTAATGTGTTCTTCCATCAATGTACCGCCGAGATCGTTGCAGCCCCAGCGCAAAGCTTCCGTTGCGCCATCAAGTCCCAGCTTGACCCAACTGGGCTGATGGTTCTTAATCCAGCGCCCCAAAAATAGGCGAGCAACAGCGGTGAGGTGTAGCGCATCTTGCAGAATGGGTTGATCGTGCCCTACTTTTTTGCGGAGGGGTTTGGGGGCATCTTGCCCAATATAGGGCAGCAAAATAAATTCGGTGATGCCAATGTTGCCCTGTGCTTGGGCGCGCTGCTGGAGCGATCGCAAATGACCTAAATGCTCAATCTGCTGTGCTGGCGTTTCAATATGGCCTGAAAGCATGGTGCTGGTGGTGGGCATCCCTAGTCGATGGGCCGTCTCTACAATCTCTAGCCAAGTCGCGGTGTCTATTTTTTCGGGGCACAGCACCCGTCGCACGGCGTCATTCAACACTTCGGCGGCGGTTCCTGGCATGGACTGTACCCCAGCCCCTTTGAGCGCTGCAATCACGACTGCGTAGCTCAGCCCATCTTCACGGGCAATAAACTGAACTTCTTGAGGCGAAAAGGCGTGAAGGTGAACGGAGGGAAACGTCTCGTGGAGCGTTTCGGCGAGTTTGACATAGTAGGGCAGCGATCGCCCGTCAATCTTTGCCCCTAGATGTAGACCCCCCTGCATACAGATCTCCGTAATGCCTTGAGCTACGCCGTCGCCCGCTTTTTCTAAAATTTGCTGATGAGAAAGCCAGTAGGCATCTTTATCGCCTTCATCTCGACGGAAGGCGCAGAAGCCGCAGTGCTGCTCACAGATATTGGTGAAGTTAATGTTGCGGTTGACCACATAGGTCACGGTCTCGCCCACCAGCGATCGCCGCAGCTCATCCGCTGCCTGCTGGATCTGCTGAATCACGATAGGGTCTGTTTGCTGAAGCAGCAACACCCCTTCTTGCGGCGTGAGGTCTTTACCCGATAGGGTTCGGTCTAGGAGTGCAGAAATGGTTGAAGCAGGAGCAAGCACAGGTTTTACTCAATCACGGATAGGGTTATGGAGCCACTTGTAATATTGTGACGGTAATTCATCGGATCCACATCGTTTGCCCTGACGATTATGATGAAAGCCTTGAGTTCAACCCACAAATATCTAGCTTTCTCTCCGATGAAGTAGATGGACGTAATTAAATTACCCTTCGGCAGGCTCAGGACACAGCAGGACAGGTCGCTCAACCCGCGCCAATACGGGAATTGAGGGTTGAGCGAAGCCGAAACCCGTTTCATAGTTAATTCAGTCTCTCCCATTAATGCTTAAAACAGCCGTTGTTCTTGTCGCCGTTGGGTTCATCATTGCCACAATTTTTAGCTATCCAGCCTGGATAGAATGGCGACGAAATCGGCTAAAGCGGCGATCGCTCTCCCCTCAGCAGCAGGCAACGCTAGAACATAGCTTGCCGATGTACGAACAGTTGACCGCTGCCCAGCGCGGGAAACTTCACGGTCATATCCAGGTTTTTCTAGCAGAGAAACAGTTTATTGGCTGTCGAGGCTTGCAGGTGACGACAGAAATGAAAACGACAGTGGCGGCGATCGCCTCTCTCCTGCTGCTCAACGAACGTGGCAAATATTTCCCTAGACTCCGATCCATTTTGATGTATCCCGATGCCTACGTTGTTCGTGAAACCGTAGCGGTGGGTGGCGGCATTGTAGAAGAGCGTCAATCTGCCCGCCTAGGGGAATCTTGGACAACGGATCAGGTGGTGCTGTCTTGGGGACAGATCCAGCATGACCTTACCCACTGGCAAGACGGTCAAAACGTCATCCTGCACGAATTTGCCCATCAGCTTGATCAAGAAGATGGCAAGGCGGAAGGCGTACCTATTTTGCGCCATTCGGCAGACTATGAGGCGTGGGCGGCAGTGATGGCGGCAGACTATCAGCAGCATTGCGATCGCACGGCAAAGGGCGAAAAAACCGTTATGAACCCCTACGGCGCAACTAACCCAGCAGAGTTTTTTGCGGTCGCAACAGAAACCTTTTTTGAAAAACCTCAGCCGTTTTTAGCCGAGCATCCAAGGCTTTATGAGCAGCTACAGCAGTATTATCGGCTCAACCCTGTGGAGTGGGCTAAGCGTCGCTAGGCTCACGTTCTTAGCTAAATCCCCCTAATTTCTGCTCTACTCTTAATTCTGTCGATTTTCTTAAAGAAGATTTTTCAGGGCATTCACCACTCGGTCTAGCCCAATGGCATGGGATGCCTTAAACAACATGCGATCGCCTTTCTCCACAACCTTAACCAAATGCTCAATCAGCTCATCATGGGTGTCAAACTGCTGCGTGGGTACCGTGGTGGCACCTTGGGCGATCGCCGTTCCTTCTGCACCCGTATCTAGAATATAGAGCGCATCAATCTTGAGTGCCGCCACCTGTTCGCCCACCTTGCGATGCAGTTCTTCGGTATAGTCTCCTAGCTCTTTCATAGGGCCTAAAACCGCAATTCGTCTCGTCCCTGGAGTTTGAGCCAGCAGCTTTAGCGCCGCCGCCATTGATTCTGCCCCTGCGTTGTAGGTTTCATCTAGCAGCACAATATCGTTGGGCAGTGTGTATTGCTGCGCCCGTCCTTCAGGGAGATTGACGGTAATGCCCTTGCGTAACGGTGCGTCATCTAATTGCAGCGATCGCAGAATAGCAATCACCGCCAAAAAATTCAGCGCATTATGTTCCCCTAGTAGGGGAAGTGGGTAGTACACCCCTTCAATATCAATAATATTGCCGTCAATTAAGGTACCGCGCAGATCTCCGGTCGAGAGTCCATAGGTAATGGTACGGCCTGTCCAGACCGTTTTAGCCGTCTCTAACAGCAGTGGGTTCTCGGCATTGAGAATGGCAACGCTATCGGGTGGCAGGGTGGCTAAGAGTTCGCACTTGGCACGGGCGATCGCCTCCCGTGAACCCAGTCGTCCTATATGCGCTGTCCCTACGTTGGTAATGAGTCCGATAGTGGGTTGGGCAATGTGG